>JAHDBB010000026.1 GCA_020630635.1 Chitinophagales bacterium | reverse complement strand
CGATTGATTTAAATCACGAGACTCCTTTCTCTTTATCAATCGGATTGCCTCTTCTCTTCGTGGGTAGCAATCCGATTGAAGCGACACCTTTTTTATTTTATTGGAAAATGGGGCAATAACGTGGATTTCGGATTATTTTTTTGAAAGAATGGGTCAGTCGTTTCAATCGGATGAGTCTTCCCGTATGAGTTAGCAATCCGATTGATTTAAATCACGAGACTCCTTTCTCTTTATCAATCGGATTGCCTCTTCTCTTCGTGGGTAGCAATCCGATTGAAGCGACACCTTTTTTATTTTATTGGAAAATGGGGCAATAACGTGGATTTCGGATTATTTTTTTGAAAGAATGGGTCAGTCGTTTCAATCGGATGAGTCTTCCCGTATGAGTTAGCAATCCGATTGATTTAAATCACGAGACTCCTTTCTCTTTATCAATCGGATTGCCTCTTCTTGGCGTGGGTAGCAATCCGATTGAAGCGACACCTTTTTTATTTTATTGGAAAATGATGACAAGCTTAGACAAGTCGCCGCCTTATGGAAGTCGTGGTTCACCCTTGCTACTGTATGTAAAATGTTGTGTCCTCCACCAACTAGACCCGATAGTAGTGGTATTGCTGTGTGAGGCGTTGGCTTCCTAAAACGTTGGCAACAGCAATGAGAACGGATAGCGGGGAGACTTGTGACGACGAAGCACTCAAACGTTCTCTCCCAAAAAGAAAAATCAATCAAAATCCACTTAACACAAAAAATAAATTAAATAAATTAAAAAACTGATAATCAAATAATTAAAGATATACAAAAATAAAAAACAAGGCATTTTACATTTAACATTTCCATCAAATATTGTTTTCATTAATAAAAGGAGTGGGGTAAATTTGAGTTGTACAATTCAAAAATCCAAAACCAATGAAAATGTCCAGAAAATTTTGTGTATTCCTACTTTTGATAAGCTCTCTTACCATTGCACAAACACGCATTGCTCAACCCGTTTTTGAAAAAATCGCTACGGTCAATAGCTCGCCCGAATGGCTGGAACTTAAAGAGCATGAAAGAAAAGATAAGGAAGTCTTTTTGACAACGGTGAAACAGTTATTTGAACTGGATGAACAGCAGGACTTTAAGACATTGAAAACGAAAACGGATGAGTTGGGCTGGAAGCATTATCGTATACAGCAAACTTACCAAGATATTCCTATTGAATTTAGCCAGTATCTTTTGCACGAAAAATCGGGTACTATCCACAAAGCCAATGGATTGGTCGCACCGTCGCTTGATTTAGATCCTACTCCCCATTTTTCGGATGCGGCTGCTTTGCAGATTTTATTGAATGAGGTCAATGCCCAAAAATATGCTTGGGAGGACCATGATATGGAAACCATGCTTAAGTCGGTTAAGAAAAAAGAAACGGCTACGTATTGTCCAATGGGTGAATTGGTTTGGATTGATCCTACTTTTGAAAATAATGCAGCACAGTATAAATTGGCTTATAAGTTTGATATTTTCTCTATTGAACCTTATGAACGATACTATTATTATTTGGATGCTCAAACGGGTGAAATTCTTACGCAAATTACCCGTATTCATGAAAATAATGTGGTCGGAAATGCGAATACCAACTATTATGGGAATGTAAGCATCATTTCAGAAAGTCACAATGAACTGTTTAGACTTCGAGAAACTTGGCGAGGGGAAGGTGTCCAAACTTATTCGAGTAATAATACCAACTATTATCCATTTATCAATTTTGTAGATGAAGACAATACTTGGACGGATGAAGATGATTTTACAGGTTGTGAAGCACATTGGTGTACCGAACAAGTTTACGACTATTTTAATGGCAAGCATCAGCACAATAGTTTTGATGGAGAAGGTAGCAAGTTGCAGAGTTGGGTCAACTTTGGGGTTGATTATGTCAATGCTTTTTGGAATGGCTCTTTTATGACCTATGGCGATGGCGATGGGGTTAATTATGGTCCGCTTACTTGTTTGGATGTAGTGGGTCATGAGATTACTCATGGGATTACAGAACATACGGCTGGTTTGATTTATGCTTATGAATCAGGAGCTTTGAATGAGTCGTTTTCTGATATTTTTGGAACCGTTATTGAGTTTACCAAAGAAACCAATGAAACGGATAAAGACTGGTATTTGGGAGAAGATGCTCACTATGGTGGCAATGGGTTTAGAGATATGAGCTATCCTAAAGGCAAAGGAGACCCAGATACGTATCTAGGACAATATTGGTATGGTGGCAATGGAGATTATGGAGGTGTACATACCAATAGCGGTGTTCAAAACTACTGGTTTTATCTTTTGTCAGAAGGCGGTTCTGGTGTCAACGACAATGGCAATTCTTACAATGTTTCGGGGATAGGAATGAATAAAGCAGCCAAAATTGCTTTTCGTAATTTGACGGTTTACCTTACTCCTACTTCTAACTATGCAGCAGCACACAATGGATCTATTCAAGCGGCTATTGATTTATATGGTTCCAATTCTAATGAAGTACAGCAAGTCCGAAAGGCTTGGTGTGCGGTAGGTGTTGGTACTTGTGATGACCAACCAGAAGGGGAAATCACAGTCACTTCACCCAATGGTGGAGAAGTATTTATGGCGGACAATATTCATTATATTACGTGGAGTTCTGTCAATGCAGGAGGTCAAGTACATATAGAGTATTCGTTGAATGGTGGCGCCACTTGGCTAACAATCGAAGAAGAAAGTACCAATGATGGTGTACACCTTTGGACCGTTCCCAATGTCAGCAGCAACTTGGCTATGATTCGTATTACTTCGCTAGAAGACATTACCGTTTTTGATGTCAATGATGGTTATTTTACGATTGAATCACCTTTACCACCCGAACCTCCTGCTTGTCATGAAGGAGCTTTAGACTTAGGACCTGCCGTCTATTTACCCACCGATGGAAGCAGTATTGATCTATCAACGGGCTTACCCAATATGGCTTATACTTTTTGGGATTTTGACGGTTCATTGATTGGTACAGAAATGTCTGTTAGTATCAGTACCATTGGAACTTATATTGCTTCTGTCGTGGATTCTTGTGGCGATATTGCGACAGATAGCTTGCAAGTATTGGAGGCAGATGATGGCAGTACCAATGTATGGCCTGGTGATATGAATTTTGATGGAGTTGTAGATTATCGAGACCTGATTCCTTTTGGATTTTATGATGGAATGGAAGGTTTGATTCGTACCAATCAAGGAACCGAATGGTATCCTCACCCAAGTAGTGATTGGGAGTTATTACAAAATGATGGAGCCAATGTGAAGCATATTGACACAGATGGCAATGGGATTATTGACTTAAATGATCCTTTGGCTATTACCAAAAATTATAGCAAAGTCCATAATGAAGCAGAACCCACTAATCCTATAGATGATGGCTTGAGCCCTTTCCAAATTTCGTTACAAGCGACAGCCGTTCCTGATTTTGAAGATGGCGAAAACACCCTGCATTTTGACCTTGTGTTGAGCAATGCAGCCAATAATGCCATCACCTTTTATGGAGGCTATTTTAGCATCAATTACTACAATCCATTGGGTTTGGTGAGTGAGCCTCAATTAAGTTTAGAGGATTCTTGGTTGGGTACTTTGAATGAGGATTTGTTTTACCTTAGTCATCATGATTCCGTCAATCAAATCATGTATGTCAGTATCACTCGTTTAGACCGTGCCAATAGTATTGGGGCGGGCAAAATCGGAAGTTTTAGTGTGCAAGTGAATGAATCCAGTAATGGCTTTTCTGAAAATCTTTCACTGAATTTTGATATTAGTGGCGTTTCGATTCACAACAGCGAAGCCACCAACTTACCTTTTGGAAGTCCTTACAGCACCATTGCATTTAGTTCTAGTACATGTCCCAATAATTTAGTGATTACCCCCAACACCTTTTTAGAACCCGTACATCAAGCAGCCCATAATATTTCAACGAATGGAACCGTCCATATCGACAATTCGCAAGAGATTGTTTTTAAAGCCAGTGAAGCAGATATTAAGCATGACTTTTTGGTAGAAACAGGAAGTGTTTTTCAGATTGATATAGACCCTTGTGAATTTACAGGATTCAAACCAGCCCAAGAAAATGATGCCGAAAAAACAGCTACTCCTTTAGCCTTTGAATATATCGTCGAACAAGCATCCAAAATCAAATTTGAGATTTTATCGCCTTCTGGAGATTTAATTTACTCGACTGATTTGGGTTATCATCATAAAGGCAAAAAGATTTTCAAACTTGCTTCCCATATATTACCCAAAGGACGATTGTTGGGCGTTTTTATTCAAAACCACAAACGGCATTATTTCAATTTTGAACATTTTTAGTTGATAGTGTATATAGTTTAATTAGTTCTTACTTTTTTTGAGGAGAGAACGGATAGTGCTTTGTCGTAAAGGGTCTCCCCGCTATCCGTTCTTATTCGTGTGGCTTTGTTTTTTTAAGCCAACGCTTCACACACGAATACCACTACTATCGGGTCTAGTTGGTTAGGGTAAGGACGAAAGGACAAACGGTGCATTTTTTACATGTTGGGACGATAGGGACGAACGGTGCATTTTTTACATGTTGGGACGAACGGTGCGAAAAACAGAACGTCCCATCGTCCCAAAAACCACGAAATGAACCACAACGTCCCATCATCCCGATCATCAACATTGCGACCTCAACCAACTAGCCCCGATAGAAGTGGTATTGCTGCTTGAGGTCATCTAAGCCAAGCCAGCAGCAATAAGAACGGATAGCGGGACTTGCCTCCACGACGAAGCACCCAAAAGTTCGCTTCTAGAAATTAAATAAAACCTCAAAAATGTAAAATAAAAACCACTTATAATTCCTCATTCTTCAACAAAACATTATAAAACACACTTCTTCTTTGGATTCCTCCCCAAAGAACTTATATTGTAATATTATATTTAATATTTAAAAACCTCTGAAGATGCTTAGAATCATTTTACTTAACCTTTTAATGATCGCATTTTGTTGTAAGTCCCTCATTGCTCAACCAAGCGAAGCAGAAAACACTTTTAACAAAATCGCTGCTCCCCAAAGTAGCCCTCAATGGCTTAAAATCAAGCCAATAGAACAAGTACACAAAACTACTTTTCTATCTCAAGCTAAAGATATTTTTCAGCTCAACGAACACCACCAATTATCCACTTCTAAAACTCAAACAGATCCCGTAGGATTTACCCATCATCGTTTACAACAAACCTATAAAGGTATTCCTGTAAAGGATGGTCAGTATATTTTGCACGAAAAAGCAGGAGTCATCCATTCTGCCAATGGTCATTTGGTTTCCAATATTGATGTCGAAACCACTCCTACCCTATCCAAAACCGAAGCCTTAGAAATTCTCTTACAAGATATAAACGCAGAAGAATATGCTTGGGAAAACGAGGATATGGAAAATCTCATTAAGCATCAATTGGAGGATGAAACAGCAACTTATGAGCCAGACGGTAAGTTGTTGATTATGTCTCCACAATCATCTAATGATCCTTACTTAGCTTATGAGTTTGATGTATATGCGACACAGCCACATCATTACCATACTTATTATGTCGATGCCCATACAGGTGAAATTCTGGAAACCATCGGCTTATTTTGTCACATACAAGCCCAAACCAATTATGGTATTCAAAATGTTGCCACTAGTCTCAATACCAATGGCTGTGAAATGTTGTTGGATCCAGTTAGAAATATTGAAACGCTTACGAATAATGGAGCTGCTGGTCTTAATTATATTAGACTCAATGATTGTGATGACGATGGTAATGGCATTTGGGAAGCGTCCAATTTTGGAGCAACGGCTCATTGGATTGTGCAAGAAACCTATGATTACTTTTTAAATGTACATGGCTATAATGGCTACAATGGTTTGGGTGGCAAACTCATTACCTTCATTGAATATGATAATCAAAATGATAACCAAAATGAAGCCTTTGGCGGAGGTGGTCTGATCAAATTGGAAAATGGAGATGGTATTGAAATTGGCAATATGGTTTCTATTGATATTGTTGTCCATGAGTATATGCACAGTCTTATTCAAAAAACAACCAACCTAACAACTTTCAAAGAATCAGGAGCTTTGCATGAATCCTTTGCCGACATTTTTGGAACGATTATAGAATACCGTCTGGACTCTATGTATAATCTAACCGATACGCCTTTTGACTGGCTTTTGGGAGAAGATGTTTACCTCAATGGCAATAATGCCTTTCGTTCTATGAGTGATCCCAAACAATTGGGAGATCCAGATACTTATCAAGGCGAAAACTGGTTTACGGGACTCGATCAAGGAACCTTTACCCATACCAATAATGGCGTTCAAAATTACTGGTTTTATTTATTAGCGAATGGAGGAAGTGGTGTGAATGACAACGGACAATCTTATAATGTTTCGGGGATTGGTCTTCATAAAGCCACTCAAATAACATGGTCTAATCTCGTTAATTACCTTACTTCTAATGCCACTTATCAAGAGGCTCGCAATGGTTCTATCCAAGCAGCAGAAGCCTTGTATGGCGTGGGTTCTATCGAAGCACAACAGGTTAGAGATGCTTGGTGTGCGGTAGGGGTCGGTGAATGCAACAATACTTCAACGGGTAGTTTGACCCTGCTTACGCCTAATGGTGGCGACACTTTAAACGAAGGGACCAATTACAATATCGTTTGGTCTCAAACAGGGAATACAGGAAATACCGTTATGTTAGAATGCTCAATTGATGGAGGTACTAATTGGATATTGATAGATGACGATGTACCAAATGCTGGAACCTACACTTGGACAGTTCCTGCTTATGATAGCCCCATTTCCTTGATCCGTATCACTGCCAATAACAATGTCGATATTTTTGATGAAAGCGACAATTATTTTATCTTAGAAAACTGCGAGGTACAAGCCAACTTTAGTGCCAATAATAATGCTCCTTGTGCTGGTGAAAGTGTTACCTTTTCGGTTGCAGATAGCATAGGAGCTGTTAGCGGTATTGCTTGGTATATCAATGATGTTTATCAAGGAGGACAGGTTGATTTGATCTACAATTTTTCACAACCTGGAACCTACAATATTGAATTGAGAGCCTTTTCTATCGGTGGCATTTGTGCCAGTTTTTATGAAGAACAGATTACTGTGTATCCGCTAGCAGATGCCAGTTTCACCCATACCGTTAGCGGTTCTACGATTACCTTGATTGCCAACCAAGACGATGAAAATACGAGTTATTTATGGGACAATGGTGCAGACACAAGAGAAATCACATACAATGCTCTAACTTCTGGTACTTATACCTTTTGTTTGAGTGTCACAAGATGTGGTACGGATGTTCAATGTCAAGATGTAGAAGTAATGACTGATTTTTGTACCAATGCCCCCAATGTCGAATGGGAAAAACCTTACATTTTTGCTGCTTCAGAATACGTTGATATATTCTATGAAATTAAACAAAAAGCAGATGGAAATTTTGTGGTGGGCGGGAGCCATTTTGATATGACAACTACTCCACAAACACAACCCTTCAACAACGCCTTTTTTGAAGTAGATGAGTTTGGTAATTTTCCGATGGAAGGCTTTAGCAGTAGCTTTGGTTTTGGAGCAGAAGATTATGGTTATACTTTTGATCTCACCAATGATGGTTCTATTGTGATCGCAGGTGATGTTCTAACAGATAGCTGGGATATTGTTATTGCCAAAATTGATAGTAGTTATTTTGCCCATCCTTTTATAGATGTCAATAATCCAGCCCCTGTCTTTCCTATTGAATTTTTTCATTTTTATGGAGGAAGTGCTTATGAATCCGTCAGTATCATCCAACAAACCAATGATGGTGGATTTATTGTAGGAGGGAGCAGTCAATCTAATGATGGAAATGTTGGAGGAAATAATGGTAGTAGTGATTTTTGGATTTTTAAGACAGACGCTGCTGGTAATATACAATGGGAACAAAACTACGGAGGAAGTAATTTTGATTGGTTAGCAACCTTAGAGCAAACCAGTGATGATGGATTTATTTTAGGGGGTTACAGTAATTCTACGGATGGCGATGTTGGTGGAAACAATGGAGGCAATGATTTTTGGATCGTTAAAATAGACGCTTTAGGAAACATACAATGGGAACAAAACTATGGCGGCAGTGATAATGAAGGCATCTCGTCCATCCAACAAACTTCGGATGGTGGATATATTTTAGGTGGAAGTAGTCGATCCTCTAATGGAGATGTTGGTGGAAATAATGGAAATAGCGACTATTGGGTTGTTAAAACAGACGCTTTAGGAAACATACAATGGGAACAAAACTATGGCGGCAGTGCTTATGATAATTTAGTCGCTGTTCAAGAAACCTCCAATGGCGAATATATTTTAGGTGGTTATAGTTTCTCTTCTGATGTTGATGTCAGCAACAACTATGGTGGTCAGGATTACTGGTTGGTCCAGATTGATGCATTGGGCAACTTACTTTGGGAGCAAAACTATGGTAAAGAAGATTATGATTATCTAAGTAGTATGCAACTCACACAAGATGGAGGAATTATCTTGGGTGGCGTTCAAGAGATGACACCTGAATATGTTCCATTTTATTTTGACAACCTAAGTAATCTTCTCACAACTATTGTTGTTTCTAGTTCATTTCAAACAAACCCCGACAATTCAATTGTTGTACAAAGTGCAGATGATTTTACAGTAACATCTCCTAATTCAACCATCCATACTGTAGAAGTAGTTGGTAGTTGGGAACAGGGAACGGGTGTTGCCACTGCTTATCATGTCGAGATTTATGCTGATAATTTAGGTAAACCAGGTCTTCTTGTTTATTCAGATGTTAGTATTCCCATTGATCCAGATAATAGCAGCCCTTCTATCACTTTATCAACACCTTGTATATTAGACGAAGGCACTTATTGGCTTTCTGTATATGTAGAAACAGACCCTGCCAATCTCTGGTATTGGAATAGTGCTTATTCCAATAGTGGTATAGAGGCTTTGGTCATTGATACAGCAGATCATTTTCAAGTAGGTCTAACTGAATGGACCAGTATCAATAGTATATTTGACAATAATGAACACAATGATTTCGCTTTTGCTTTATCCTCTTTTTCTCCTTATCCAGTACCAACCTTCTTTATGACCAAACTCTCCCCTCCCTGTCAAACCAACTGCCTTGCTGCGGACTCATTGGTTTTGATTGACTTATACTATAAAACAGATGGAAGCAACTGGACGAATACATGGGATTTGGTACAACCCGTTGATACGTGGCATGGTATTACTCTTAATCCAGACGGTTGCCAAGTGACTGCCATCAATTTATCAGATAATAACTTAAACGGAAAGATCCCTGAACAATTGAGTCAATTACAATTATTGAGTGATTTGGACCTTTCTAACAATAAATTAGAGGGCAATATTCCTGGTGCTTTAGCAGACTTAATCAATCTTACCAACCTTAACCTTGAAAACAATGAGTTGAGTGATTGCTATCCGACAAGGTTGTGTGAGAAACTCTATATCAGTTATAACTTTAGTGAAAACTCAGCTCTTTTAGATAATGGCTCTGACGAAGGCTTCCAAAATTTTTGTTATGATAATTTACATTGTGATACCTATCCTGTCTATCCAGGCGATTTTAATTTTGATGGGGTTGCCAATTATAAAGACTTGACAGAGTATGGAAAATGGTATGGACAAACAGGGGCTAAACGCATAAGAAATGAACAAAACATTTATTGGATTCCTCACGAAAGTACCTCTTGGGGTATTTTAAGAGATAGTTATTTTGACATCAAACATGTCGATGCAGATGGTAATGGAATTATTGATCTCTATGACTTACAAGCCGTTCAAGATAACTATAAACTGACACACAGCGATTCGCCCAATGGTCCTAACAATACAACTAGTCAAAATAGTCCTATCGACATCCATGTGCGACCTGCTCCTATTCCCATTACCGAAACACAAGATGACATTATCATAGAAATGGATATCGTCCTTGAAAACACATTGGCTAATGACGTTTCGATCTATGGCGGTTTCTTTTCTATTGGATATGGAAATGCAGGAAATATCATTCCAACGCTTGACTTGAATATCGTCGAATCTTGGTTGGGAAAACCAAATCAAAACTTACAATTTTTAATTGAAAAAGATAGCGTCAACCAAGTTTTCAATATTGGATTTACCCGTATTGATCACTCCAATGCTATTGGTGAAGGATCTATTGGAAAAATCTTAGCTTGCATTCCCAATGATACGCCTTGGGATAGTGACAGTCTCCTTTTTACGGTCAGCAATATTTATGCAGACGATAGCGAAGCGGACGAGTTGCCCATTGCCAATACGACTGCCTTATTTTCTTTTAGCAATCCCGCAAGTTGCAACGCCAATTTAAGTATTACACAAAATACGATTTTGCAATCACAACATCAAGCATCAAACATCATTCAGACCTCTGGCAATGTCACTATTGAGGACAACCAAAATATCACTTTCAAGTCTGATGAAGCTCGCTTGAATGAGGGATTTTATGTAGAATTGGGAGCTGATTTTCTTTTTCTCAATGAACCTTGTGGAGCTGCACCCAAGCCTACTCAAACAGAGAATGTTCAACTTTATAAGGTCAATCAAGAGGTCGAATATCTCAAATCAACCAATGAGTTAACCCTGCATTATGAGACCAAGAAAAAGATAGATGTATCCTTTGACATCATTTTACCCGACGAGCAGAAAATATCTCTTTTTGAAAATACAAATCAAGAGATCGGTTCTCATCAAATAACTGTTGATCGACAACTTATTCCAACAGGAGAAGTTTTAGCTTGTTTGAAAAAGGGTAAACATCGACACTATTTTATGATTCAAAATTAGATTGTTTAGTAATGATGAATTATTAATGCGGTTCTTTTTCTGATATTCTTTTTTTGGAGCGAAAGGTTGTTCTTTCATCGTTACGGAAAGTCCCGCTATCCGTTCCTATGCATGTAGCCAACGTTTTAGGTAGCCAACGCTTGTACATTCATACCACTACTATCGGGGCTAGGTGGTTGCAGTCAGGACTTCTTAGAAACAGAAGTTGGGATGACTGTTCATTTTTTACGTGTTGGGACGATGGGACGCTTACTTGATAAAATCGAATCAAATTTCTATAATTTGGGACGAGGGGACGTTTACTTTATAAAATCAACTTGTCTTTGATAAAAAAACGTCCCATCGTCCCAAAACCACGAAACGAACCGAAAAACGTCCCATCGTCCCTTTTTTCAAAAACGTTAAGACCATGCAAAATAGCCCCGATAGGAGTGGTATCACCAAATTGCATTGGCAAAAGGGTTCGGGCGGCTTGGTGATAAGAACGGATAGCGGGACTCTGCGTAACGACGAAGCGATAAACATTAGCTCCCAAAAAACAAATCAAAAAATATTACAATAAATGTGTTTTATACAGGGAAGGGAGGTGATTTTAAATGAGGGCGAAATGCTTCCTTTCCTTTTTCTTAAAATTTTTGTTTAACTTACAAACATCTATATGATAAGTGCGTTTTATATAGGAAAGTGAGGTAACTTTTCATTGAGGACAAACACTTCCTTTCCTTTTTTGAAAATTTGTTTAACCTAAAAACATATAAAATGAAAAAAACTATTTTTACAATTGTTTTCATGTTAGCTCCATTCTTTATGTTTGGACAAACCGCTATCAAAGTAACTGATAATGGTAATGTAGGGATCAACACGACGACTCCTACGAGTAAATTGGATGTAAATGGTATCGCTAAATCTAAAGGAAATACCATCGAAGAAACCAACTACTCGGCCTCGATTTTGTGTGAAAGAACCGATAGATCAGCGATGATTATGGGCGCAGGTTGGAACGCTGGATTCTCTATTGACCAAGACTATGATTTTGCGATCTTTGCCAATAGCAGAAGCGAAATTTTAGATAGAATTTTGACAGGTGGTAGTTTGATGATGACGGGAATCGGTGCTACCAGATACTTTGGATTTGGCGTTTATAACCCAACGGAAAGAATCCATGTCGCTGGCAATATTTTTGCAACAGGAACGATCACGCCATCTGATAGACGACTCAAAAACAATGTAACAGAGTTTAAAGATGGTCTAAACGTTATCAAAAAACTCAATACCATTCGTTATCAATATAATGGTAAAGCTGGTTTGGAGACAGACGAATATCATATCGGCGTTTATGCCCAAGAATTACAAAAAGCAGCACCTTATTTGGTGGAAGAGTTTGTGCATCAAGATAAAGATGCAGAGGGCAATGTAATCTTGGAAGAAACTTATTTGAAAATCCGAGATAGCGAAATCAAATACTTAATTTTAAATGCCACTAAAGAGCAACAAACGCTTATTGAAGACCAACAGAAAGTTATTGATAGTCAACAAAAATCAATTGAGACTTTACAGAGAGAATTGGAAAATATTAAGGCATTGTTGGGTGTAAAAGAAACCTCAAAAACGGAGAATAATGAGCCTGTCTTAATCGAAGAAAGAGGTCGTTTATTACAAAACACGCCTAATCCTTTTTCTAAAAGCACAACGGTTAGTTATGAATTGAAGGATGCGAATGTAGATGCGATGATTCAAGTTTTTAGTCTTAAAGGCGAGTTGTTGAAAACTATTCCTATCATCGAAAAAGTAGGACAAATTAGTATTGAGATAGGCGATATGCCCGATGGCATTTATACCTATAGTTTAGTTATTAATAATGTGATTGTAGATACTAAGAAAATGGTTCTAAGTCAATGATTTGATTCACTAACCCAAAGATTGGGTTGAAAATTGCCGTCAGATTGAAAAGTCTGGCGGTTTTTTTATATCCTTTCCAATTGTTTCCAAAACCAATCTTTTCGTTTCAATGGATAGCCATTTAAAAAATCTTTGAGTTTTTGAGTTTTTGAGTTTTTCTCTTCCTTATCGTAAAGTAGACGTATTTCATACAATTGCTTGATGGCTGTAGCAAAATTGTGATACTCTGCTTTATAGTTTTCCGATAAAGTATGAGCGTTTTTCAAAGCATTGTGACAGTTACGAACCTCTTTATCAAAGTCATCCATCAAGTCCATATCATTTAGTAGATAGTAGGCTCGCAACAAAATGGTTCGTCCATCAAAATCAAAGTTGGGGTTGGCATACTTTTGTTTCTTCTTTAAAATATTAATTGTTTTTGGGTAATCTTGAAAATAAAAAGCCAACACTCCTAAATGAAATTGCAAGGTACTTTTTCGATAAGTAGGAGGTGTTTCTTTGATAACTTTTCGTATTTTATTTTCAGCAAAATCTTGACTCCAACCATCGGCTTTAATCGCAGCCGTTTTTTGAAAAATAGCCGTACACACATTTTTGGCATGCATCACAGGAATAAAATCGCCTTCGTACAATAACTTATGTTCAAAGCGATAAAGATAGTCTTTTCGAGCTTCCTTAAAAAAATGTTTTCCTGTACGATAGCAAAAGGTACTCATAAAAATATAACACAGTTTCATATCTTTTTTAGCAATCCTATCTTCATTTTCCAAAAGCAATTTTTTCAAACGATAATATTGTTCTTCTTCTCCCTTCAACATTTGGCTGCACGCCTCATAAATACTTGCCAATAAATGTATAGACTTTCTGCTTTTGGCGACTTCAATAATTTGTTGAATTTGTTGTTCAAAATCTTCTTGAAATTCAAAGACTCCTACTATTTTTCGGTTGAGCAAAGTACAATATATCTGCATTTTCTTGATTAGAATATAATCCTCAAATAACTCAATATATTTTTGATAATCGGGTTGTTGTTTTTTCGATTGATTTTTGATAAATACTTGTAAACTCGTCTCAAAATTTTCATACTGATACTTCATTACATTGATGCCTTGATATTTCTCTTTACTCCGAAGCCAATTGCGATATTCTTTTTCAAAAGTTTCATAGGCTCCCCTCTCCGACAAATAATCTAATAAGTAGTTGGTGTCTTCTGGTTTTTTATGAAACTGCAATAGGCGGCAATAATTGCGTAAATGCTTGAGTAGTCGATGGGTCAAGTTACGCAAGTTGGTATCATCTTTTTTGGTCTCCAGTTTTTTTTGAAAAATCTGTGCATGTACTGTTTCTTTGCTTAAAGTCATTTTATCCCATCGAAATTGAGTCTCTTCTATGCTTTGCTCTATCAATTTAAATAGTTTCATTACATTTTCGTCGGCTCCGACTTTGGCAAAGGTCTGTAAGTAAGTGGCTAAGTCTGTGAACTCTGTGGGAGTTAGGGTTTTTAAGAGATCGAAAAGTTCGGTATTTTTCATCGAATGCTGTTTCTGAATATTTAATGTATCTGGTCCTAAGAAGTACTTTACCACGACCAACTAGACCCGATAGTAGTGGATCACCAACCTGGCTTGACCACAAGTCAAAAAGACTTGCGGTAGAGGTGGCTTGGTGATGGAACGGATAGCGGGGAGACCCGTTGCGACGAAGCCAAAGCGGTTCTCTCCTAAAAAAACAAAATGACTTTTAACAAAGATAGGAAAAATGTTGGCAGTAACAGTGATAGGAAAATATAAAAATAAGTGACTGATTATTGGCTTTTCAGCTTATTTTATCTAAATTGGTAGGCTATAAAAAAGCAAAAGACAACAATTTGTTAAAGATTGTTGCCTATTACTTTGAAACACACATAAAAATTCAAACCCCTTGATTGAGCAAACAAGGATCAAGCATGGTTGATAATGGTAGACCTTACCTGTTTTCATATTGTTAGAACCTCACCGCAGCAAGCCATGAGGCTCCACCAATATAAATGGTCAGAATGTATTCAATAAGCATTCTTTTCATTGTAACTTATTGACCTGTACAAACATAAAAGTTTTTTGAATAGTATCTTTGGAAAAATCTGCTTCTAAATATTTATGATTTTTTATAAAAACACAAAAATATTTTAACTAAAATACTGATTATCAAAAACTTAACTTTGGAAATACGAGAAAAATGACAGATATAAATGGTAAGCTTTTTTGGGCATTAAAAGAAGAAAAACGCAAGAGGCTGGAGATTTTAGATGAAGGAGATCGAAGAAAAGAAGCAAATTTGCTCAATATTTCTAATACGTTAGATGATTATTATTTTTTTAGTAAGCTAAAATTGTATTGTGAGTATTTGAGCTATCAAAACATTGTTGGCAAAGAATTGGTACAATATGAGGCACAAGATTTTCGTCTTTTGGAAGCGGTTTTGACTATTATCCAAAATGAGTATTTGGAATCTTCTGACGTTTTTAACATCTATTGGAATTTTAAAGAATTGTATGAACGATTTGAAGTAGATCAACATGAGTTGTTTTACAATACCTTAAAAAGAATAGAAAAAATTGTTGCAGAATTGGATGAAGAAGATATTTCTGAAGTGTTCTCTTTTTTGAGTAATTATTGTATTAGAAAAATTAATGATGGCAATGAAACTTATTTAGAAAATCTATTATACATTAACATTGAGATAATCAATGCCCTATATAGCTTGGATAGTAATCGTCATTTGCTTCCTGCTCTATTTCTAAACTCCATTAAAACTGCTTTAAGAATTGAAAATGATGCGTTTTTTAATACACTCAATTCTAAAGACATTTCTTCTCATTTATCCTTTAAAAATAGACTAGAATGGACTGGTAAATTTATTGAAGTCTATGCGCCTACTTTGTCCGATAAACAAAAAAATATTCTCTATCATTATACTTTGGCTCTCTTGGAATTTGAACGAAAAGATTTTGAAAAAGCACACCAAATATTAAAAAATATAGAACGCAAAAAAGGTCTTTTTATTAATCTAAATATTAAGAAAATATTTATCCAAATTCAGTTTGAGCGTTTTGAAAATAGGGATAGCAAACTCGCTGCTTTTTCAGAATTACAAACGGGCTTGGAAGCTTATCGAGGATCCATTAAACACTATAAAAGTAAGCCTAAATTAAATTACCAGCTCCAACTTCACGATGATTTTTATAAATTGTGTCAAAAGTTATTTAACCTTTATAAAAAAAATGGATTTGCTTATAAAAATGCTGCTTATCATCAAAAAAGAACAGATTTAGAAGAAGAAATTAAACAGTTAAAAAATAATCCTCACCAAAATTGGCTCTTGGAAAAAGTACAATCTTTATAAAAAACTTTTGAGATATAAATACATAAATTAATGTAAATATAAAAAACTCCAAACTAAATATATAGCTTGGAGTTTTATTATGTCCTTATATTTTATATACTAAGGAAAAACAATTATATTTATTTTTTTCTTACCTTTATTCCGCTTTACCTTCACTTGTACAAAATCATACTTTTCACTTGATGCATTAATTTCAAGATTTTTAGTTTCTTGAGCAGTAAGTGTAAAATTCTCTTGTGCCAAAGAATTGGTATTGCTGTTAAATAATTCAATCAATAATTCTACCCCATCTGTCTCATTAAGAACTGTTCTCATTGCACTCAAAACAGCAGGTCGAGTTATTAATACTCGAAAAAACTTAAATAAATCGTCTTGTTGAATTACAGGTGTTGAAAATAAATCGTCTTGCTGAATTACAGGCAATAATGCTGCAAATAAATCATCTTGCTGAATTACAGGCGTTGAAAATAAATCGTCTTGTTGAATAACAGGTCCCAATGCTCTAAATAAATCATCTTGTTGAATTACAGGACGAAGACGATCTTCAAATTCAAAAATTGTTGAAATAGCATTGCGAACATTGGTTTGCTCCAATAAAGTTTTTGACGATGAACTAACTCCCAAACCTCCTAAAACTTCTACTTTCAAATTAAAGACCTTATTGCTATTATTTTCAACAATAACGCTTCCCTGTTCAGTTGAGACATTAACTTCTAAATCTTGAAATTGTGCATTTATATTTGCACTAAACATAAAAAAATAAAGAACAATACTTGTAAAAAAAACTTTTACATTTTCCATAACTTATAAAATTTTAAAAATTATGGAAGGACCTTCCGTAAAATGAAGTCACGTAACTTTTTCTTTTGTCATAACAATACCACAAAGAAAAAACACTTCAATACCAAAAGGGAAGCAGAAGTATTGCAATGGGAACTGCAATGCTTTTGCAAACACAAAACACTCACAATCAATACTTAAACAGTATGGCTATTACTGAAAAATTCTGGGAACAAATTGCATTGGATATACAAGAGCAATATAAGAATGGACACCCTACTCATTGGAAGAAACAAGACATCCATCTTTTTTTATCAAAATTGGAAAATCAGATTATTTCATTTTGTCAAAAATCAACGGAAAAAGCGGACACATTGAAAATTCCTAAAAATAAAAAAGGGAAATATAATTTTGATGCTTTTAATACGATTAGCTACCATACTTTTCGGAGAATATTTGTTACAAAAGAAAGTCTTGGAAAAGAAAATACTTGTCATCAATTTGCAATTTATTTTGGCTTTGATTCTTTTCAAGATTATGTAAATGCAAAGGAGTTAAAAAATGAGAAAAAAGAAAATACAGGATTCAATACCATCCAAAAACAAATTGAATCCAATCCTACCGTCTTAGCACAAGAGCTATCTTATCAGCAATGCAAACAAGGACATAACTCTGTTGATGCGGCTAGCTGGTATTTTCAACAATTAAAAGAAAATTTTTCCAATCAAATTTATATTTTATTAAAAAGTCTTTATCCTCGCATACAAAAAACACCAGTAAATACATCTTTTGCTGAAAATAAAATTGATTTTTCCGTGCCTGCTTTTGCACCCAATGAATTAGACCATGCTTTTTATTTGAAAAACTTTTATAATCAACCTTTAGAAAAAAAAGAAGTAGAAAATTGTTTAGATGCCATCGAAAAAATAAAAGAATGCAAACAATCTATTTTTGCTTACACCATTATTTGCAATGGTCAAATAACTGATGAACAAAAAATATTAATTGAAAATAAATTACAAGAATTAATTAAAGAGGGTGTAGTAGAATACGTGGTGAATATTTTTGACATCTCTGATTTTATCAAAGATTGTCTTGGACAGATTAACTCTATTATTCGAGATCAAATTATTGCTGCCAATCACAAATATGCAAAGGATTATCAGCAAAGAATGGAACAAGATTTTTATTTACAAGAAGTTCCGTTTAGCATCAATGACAAAAATTCATCTTATTTAAATCCATTGGAGTATTTGACCAAAAATCAAACGACCAAAGACAGCGGATGGAGTCTTATGGAAATTCTGACTCAACGTACTTTAGAAGAAAAAACGGAAGAATGGAATTTTATTATTAGTGAATTTGGCTTTGGAAAAACCAGTTTATTTCTCAATATTTTCAAAGAATTGAAACAACGAAATATTCAAACCCTTTTTATTCCCATTGCCCAATTAGATGAAAATGCATTTGAAAGTACCAATCATTTTTCGAGAGCGATTTTACACATTTTATACAACAAGGTTTATAAATTTCAAGAAGAGGACAATCTACAACTCCAGCCCATTCCCTTCACAAATTTCCACAATACCAATGACATTTTTGTAGAACTCATGGTCAATGAGTTTGAAAGAATGCTTATCAACCGAAGCGACTTGATTTTTTTATTAGACGGCTTAGACGAAAACCACATTGCTTACAACTTTATAGGTCTAAAGAAAATTTTTAAATGCCTTGAAAATTTTCGATTTACCTGTTTCTTTAGCGTGAGAGAAGAATTTTGGTATGACAAACAAAAAAACATCCAATTGGCTCTCAAAAAACCCATCAAAGAAAAGATTTTTTTAAAAGAATGGAATGAGCAAGTCATCAACAATTTTGTTGAAAAATATATCGAAGTAAAACAACTCACTCCTACCGCCCAAAAGCATTTAAACAACTTTCAAAATTTAGTCAAACAAGGCGACTATCAAAAATACTATGGCGATATTCCCAAACGTCCTCTCTTTCTCAATATGCTCATTCAAGACGTTATCAAGGGCAACTATCAGCAACAAAACCTATCTAGTTTATACCAGACCTACCTACAAGAAAAATTTCATATCGACTTAGAGCGAGCTTTTGAAGACAACACAGAGCTTCCTTCTATAGAGTTACTCGACAAGGAAGATGCAGCTAAAGTATTGAGAAAAATCTTTTCCGTTCTCACCAATGTTTCCTCGCTTATGATCATCAACGATGAAAACTTAGATGCGGTTTTATTATCGGACATCACAGAAGAGAAGATAGAAAAGATGGTCCAATTGCTCAAAGAAAAAACTTTTTCCATCACCGAGATTTTACTCAATTCCGTTCTCATTCCCATTAGCAAAAGAGAAATATCCGATGATTTTCGAGTAAAGTTTGCACACAAATCCTTCCAAGAATATTTCACCGCCCGCTACCTTTTCAACCTCCTAAAATATCCAGCAGGCGACCAACGAGACTATGACATGTTTCAATACAAATTTGATGAAAGCATCTTCCGTTTTTTATTAGGCATGTTGGAACGAGAACAACAAAAGCATCCTCATTCATTCAAAGACTGTTTAACCATGTTATCGCTTATCCTCCAAAATCAATCATTGAGAGAAATGGCTTTAGGCAAAAAATTACAAAATCGTTTCTTAAAGTTTGGATGATTCCTAATGGTGAATTGTGAATAATCAACTATAAATGCTGTTCATTTTGTGATATTTTTTTAGGAGCGAAAGGTCTGGTGCTTTGTCGCATCAGAAAGTCCTGCTATCCGTTCTCATCACCAAGCCCCCCGAACCCTTTAGCCAACGCAATTTGGTGATACCACTTCTATCAGGGCTAGCTCGTTGCGGTCTCTCCCTATAGTAACTGGATTATTCAAAGACACCATCAAATTTTCACAAGATAAAAAATAAAAATTCTGTTAATAATCAAACGATTTAAAAAGACAATTAAGTCCTCGCTATTAAAAAATAAAAATTCTGTCTATTCCCTTAATTCTTAAAAAAATTCTGTTCAAAAAACGGACACTAAGAAGTACTTACCAAAACCAAATAGACCCGATAGCAGTGGTATGCTAAACGCAGCTAAGCTTCTGACCACAAGTCAGAAAGACTTGCGGTATAGCAAAGCTTTTAGCATAAGAACAAATAGCGGGAAGCCCCACCACAACGAAGCAAATCCCATTCTCTCCTAAAAAAACAAACTCAAAAAATCACTTAATATTTCACTTCACAAAAACACCACAAACAACTGGTTATCAACAACAAAACACACTCTCTAATCACAAAAAATACTTATTTTTTTATCAAAATTTTGTTTTCAAGACTCTCCATTATCACTTTACTTTGAGGTATCGAATTCAGAAAACCTTAAATACGAAGCAATGATGAAAACAAAATTTAACCTCATTTTTATTTTATTATTATTCAGTCTAAATAGCGTTTTAGCACAGTCAGAAAAAGCTCTAAAAGTTTTTGATCGCATTGCTAAAGCAGAAAGTTCTCCACATTTTTTGCAACTCAAAGATAGTGAAAAAATGGAAAAAGATGCTTTTCTACAAACCGCTAAAACACTCTTAGATTTGAGTGATAAAGACGACTTTCAAAACCTAAAAGTACAAACAGATGAATTGGGTTGGAAGCATTATAAGCTACAACAAACGCACCAAAACATCCCTATCGAATTTAGTCAATATCTGTTACACGAAAAAGATGGAAAAATCCAAGTTGCCAATGGACAAACGACCCCTTTTCTTGATTTAGACCCCACACCCAATTTCTCCGACGCAGCCGCTTTACAGATTTTATTAAATGAAGTAAACGCTGAAAAATACGCTTGGGAAGAAAATGAAATGGAAACCATGCTCAAAGAAGTAGAACAAAATGCAGAAGCTACTTATTGTCCCAAAAGCGAGTTGGTCTGGATAGATCCCACCTTTGAGAATGAAACCGAAAACTATAAACTGGCTTACAAATTTGATGTCTTTTCGATTGAACCTTATGAACGCTACTACTACTATGTAGATGCTAAAACAGGAGAGATACTTACCAAAATTTCTCGCATTCATGAGAACGATGCGAATGGAACAGCCTCTACCAATTACTATGGAACCGTCAATATCAAAACGGATGCTCACAATGGAAGCTACCGATTGAGAGAGACAGGAAGAGGCAACGGTATTTGTACCTTTACCTGTAACAATACAACCTCTTTTCCAATGATTGACATTACGGACTCCAATAACAGTTGGTTTTCCAGTAGCACCAGAAATGGCTGTGAAGCACATTGGGCAACCGAACAGACTTATGACTATTTTCTAAGCGAACACAATCGAGATAGCTACGATGGACAAGGTGCAAAATTAAGAAGCTGGGTCAATTATGGCAATAATGTGGTCAATGCTTTTTGGACAGGCTCATTTATGGTTTATGGAGATGGTAATGGAACCAATTATGGAGCCTTAACTTGCTTAGATGTTGTTGGACATGAAGTTACGCATGCGATTACCCAACACACTGCTGGCTTAATTTATCAAAACGAATCAGGAGCTTTAAATGAATCCTTCTCCGATATCTTTGGCACTGTTATCGAATTTAATAAGGAAACCAACAACGCTGATAAAGATTGGTATATGGGCGAAGATGCCAACAATACAGGCAATGGTTTTAGAAATATGAGTAATCCTAAATCTGAAAGTCATCCTGATACTTATCAAGGAGAACACTGGTTTACAGGAAGCGGAGATAATGGTGGAGTACACTACAACAGCGGCGTTCAAAATTATTGGTTTTATCTTTTGTCACAAGGCGGAAATGGAACCAATGATAACAATGATGCTTACAATGTCAATGGAATCGGAATGAGTAAAGCAGCCAAAATTGCCTTTAGAAATCTAACGGTTTATCTCACTCCCAACTCTAATTATGCAGCAGCTCGCAACGGTTCTATTCAAGCTGCTACGGACCTTTATGGTACAAACTCAAATGAAGTTCAACAAGTCAAAAATGCTTGGTGTGCGGTTGGTGTTGGAACTTGTACCAATGCTCCATCTGGACAAATTACAGTTACTTCACCCAATGGTGGTGAGAATCTAACGGCTGGACAAGTACATCCTATTACTTGGACTTCTAGCAATGTTGGTAGTCATGTCAAAATTGATTACTCAGTTAATGGTGGCACAAGTTGGTCAGGCATTACATCCTCCACTCCCAATGACGGTGTACGTAATTGGACAGTTCCTTCGGTCTCCAGTAATTTGGTTAGAATCCGTATCACTTCTAAATCTGACAATAGCATTTACGACATCAGCAATGCCAATTTTAGCATCAGTCCAGCAGCTCCTACCAACTGTGACGCAGCCTCTATCGAATTGGGTTCAGATGTCAATTTACCCAGTAGTGGATCTGTGACACTCTCGACCAATGTATCCGATATGGCTTATACGCTATGGGATTACAACGGCTCTCTAATTGGCACAACAGAATCTATAACTGTCAGTAATACAGGGCTTTATGTTGCATCTGTCGTTGATTCTTGTGGCAATACAGGAAGCGATACGATACAAGTTTTACCAGCCAATGGAAGCACCTCTAATGTGTGGCCTGGCGATATGAATTTTGATGGAGTTGTTAATCATACAGACTTACCACCAATGGGATTTATCTTCGGGCAAACAGGTCCAAGTCGCATCAATCAAGACATCAACTGGTATGGTCATCCTAGTAGCGACTGGTCTCAAAACCAAGCCAATGGCAAAAACTTAAAGCATTTAGATACGGATGGCAATGGCGTGATTGATGTAAATGATCCACAAGCCATTTTGACCAATTATAACAAAACACATACAGAGGCAAGCAGTACGCTCAACTTATCAGAAGATGGATTAAGTCCCTTCCAAATGAGTTTACAAACAACAGCAATTCCTTCATTTGAAAACAACGACAACTTATTGCATTTAGACATTATACTCAATGATACATCAGGAACCAATATTGCTTTTTATGGTGGCTACTTTAGCATCGACTACGACAACTCATTAGGACTTTTAAGCAATCCACAAGTCAATTTAGAAGACTCTTGGTTAGGAACAATTGGCGAAGATGTCCTTTATATTGCTCATCACGATAGTAGTAACCAAAGCATAGATATTGGCATCACTCGTTTAGACCTTGCCAATAGTATCGGATATGGGAAAATAGGCACTTTAACTTTTGAGATCAATGAATCAAGTATAGGTTTTTCCGAAAATATCGTTTTGGACTTTGATATAAGTGGCGTGTCTGTTCACAATAACGAAGCCTTTAATTTACCCATTTCCAGCCCTTACAGTTCCATTGCATTTAGTGCCAATGAATGTCCTTACGATTTAGTCATTACCCCCAATACATTTTTACAAAATATCCATCAAGCAGCCAATAATATTTCAACCAATGGAAATATTCATATAGACAATGAACAAGACGTTACTTTTAAATCCAATGAAGCAGATATAAACGAAGGTTTTGCCATTGAAATCGGCACTAGTTTTGGTGTAGAAATCGCTCCTTGTTCTCCCAATGGTTTTAAACCCAACAACGATGATAACTATACTAAATTGACTCATCAATTAGCATTTAATTACGTTGTTGAAAAAGCATCCCAACTCACTTTTGAGATATTGGATTCCAATGGCAATCAAGTTTACAAGAAAAAATATGGTTATCAAGACTTAGGCAAAAAGACTTTCAAGATAGAGGAATCTTTACTTCCCAAAGGACGCTTATTAGGCGTATTTATCCAACATCACAAACGACATTATTTCAGTTTTGAGCATTTTTAGATTTTATTCTTTGTGAATAGGTGGAGAATGAAAAAATTTCAAAATGAACTAACGAAGTGAGCGAATTTTTAAAATAATTTCATTCTATTTTAGCAAAGAATTTTATAGTGAAGAGAACGGATAGTACTTCGTCGTCACAGGTCTCCCCGCTATCCGTTCTTATTGCTGCCAAGCTCTGCCGCAAGTCTTTTCGACTTGTGGTAAGAAGCCAAACTTTGCAGAAATACCACTTCTATCGGGTCTATTTGGTTACAAAAAGAACCTATAGCACCATTTAAAAAAATATAAAAAATAAATTTTTCACTTAATATAAAAAATCACAAATCACTAATAATCAAAAAAATATATCAATTAAAATCAACAAAAACGCTTAATACAATTGCGTTTATTTGATCGCTTCTCTCAATATAAAAAATCATCTTTGTTATAACAAAAAATCATCTGCCACCTTCACTATTTTTCATTCGTGTATTCGTGGCAAAAACAACAAACCCATAACCACCAATAAATATAAAACTAAACACACATTTAAATACATAAAATAACGTATCTTGTAACACACTTAAAAAGTGTTTTTATTCCCTCACACAAAAACATTTATCCCATGAAAATGCTTA
>JAHDBB010000025.1 GCA_020630635.1 Chitinophagales bacterium | reverse complement strand
TCAATGTTCTAAGTTTTCTACAAATTTACACTTATTTTTTTGTAAAAGTTAGTTACAACTGCTTTGAATCTCTGGGCAAAAAGACTTCTGCCATCATACAGCGAACACTTCCCCCACCTAATTGCTCAATGGTTGGGATCGGACTATGCAAGATTTTAGCATGTTTTTCCAGTTTTTCGATTTGTTCGCTAGTCAAAGACTCATGCGCTCTTGTGGACATGACGATAAATGGTGTATCTCCTTTTTGATTGGAAACTTCTAGCATATTGCCTGCAAAGTTGTTCATTTGATCCAACGTGATGGGAATGACTTCGTGATTGGTTTGTTCCAAATTGACTCGAACATTGGTTCGTTTGGCTTCATCGGTGATACTTTCTTCACAAACAACGGCAAAGGTCTTACCAATACACATCATCACATTGGTGTGATAAATATCTAATTCGTAATGATCTTGTGCATGAAAAAAGACAGGGGTATAACCCATCAAACGAGCAAATTTATTGAGGACATCTAGGTTGGTACGAGGAGATAAACAAGCATAAACGTGCTTATTGACTCGATCTAAAACCATACTACCTGTTCCTTCTAAAAACTTATTGGTTCGTTCAAAACTTGTCAGGTCAATCATGGATTTTTTTAGAAACTTGTAGCGTTTTTCTAGTCGTTGTAAGATGTCATCCCTTCTTTCTTTTCTTCTATTGGGAGCCATCATGGGGTACAAAACGACTTTGCCTGATTCATGAAACGAAACCCAATTGTTGGGAAAGAGGGCATCAGGTGTATGAGGCTCTGGACGGTCCTTGACCACCATAACTTCAATATCGTTGGCAGTCAGTAACTCAACTAGTTGGTCAAATTCTTTTTCTGCTGCTTTTTGGGCATCTTCATCGTTAATTTTGGACTCAATGTCTTGAAATGCATTGGTCATGGCGGTTTCGACATTTAAACCAAAGCTTGCTGGACGAACCATAAGAATGGATGAGGTGGTTTGCATATTTATTAATTGAATATTTTTGTTGTTGACAATATATGGAAGGTGTTTGGGATGACGGGCAACCCTTTGGTTATTTTGTTTTTTGAATTTATTGAACTGGTACTAATCGTTTTAGACCTTAACGATCTAGCCCCGATAGTAGTGGTATTTGTGTATAGCATTGGCTTAGAAAAACGTTGGCTACACAAATAGGAACGGATAGCGGGACTTTCTAGTACGACGAAGCAAAAACCGTTCGCTCCTAATAAACACAAGTAAAATTTGTCGAATATCACAAGACTGTCACCAGTCACTGTCAACTGGACCCTAATAGCTACTTTCCTTGTCCTTGATAGAGAACAACAACAGTATAAATCATGACTTTGAAATCCATCAAGAGTGACATATTTTCGATATAGACCAGATCATATTTCATGCGTTCAACCATTTCCTCCAAATCAGAGGCGTAGCCAAATTTGACCATACCCAAAGAGGTGATACCTGGTTGAACTTTGTGCAAATGTCGGTATTCGGGAGCAATTTTTACTAATTGATCGATATAATATTGTCGCTCTGGACGAGGACCAACCAATGACATGTCCCCTGTTAAAACATTGTAAAATTGCAAAAGTTCGTCCAATCGCCATTTTCGCATGATACGTCCCCAAGATGTGATACGGGGATCTTGACCATCGCTTTGGGACAAAGCAGGACCATCCTTTTCAGCATCTACATACATCGAACGAAACTTTAGGATATTAAACGGTTTACCATTCTTACCAATACGTTCTTGTTTGTAAATAATCGGACCTTTGGAAGACCTTTTGACTCGAAAAGCAATGTAGGTGTACAAAGGCAGCAGCAAAATTAATAAAATTGTGGAAACTAAAATATCTAAAAGGCGTTTGAGTTTTTTTTGCCAAGGAGGCATCAAGTCTGGATAAATCTCAATGAGTAAAGTATCCATCACATTGTTCATCTTGACTGATCCCGATAAGATGTCGTACATGTCGGGAATAATTTTTAAAACGACTGCTCGATCCGCTAACAGATTGATTATTTCATTGATGCGGTGATGATCAGATGTTTCTACTGCCAAAATTACCTCTTCGACTGCTTTAGCTGAACAAACCTCTTTGATGTTCTCAATACGTCCTAGCTCTTGAAGATGTTGCGTTAATTCTGCTTGGGGTTTTCCATTGGTATTGATAAAACCTACAAAGTTATAACCCAATTCAATACGGCTTTTTTGGGTCACTTCTTTATAGAGATTCAATGCTTTTTGGTTGCCACCGATTAAGAGGGTATTATAAGCTACTCTGCCATTTTCTAATTGGCGTTTAGCAGTACTTAGTATTAAATAGCGAAAGAAGAAAGTTAATCCAAATTGTAGGGTAAATAAGGTGAGAGTCGATTGGTAGTAAGAACGATAACTATTGACGACATCATCTAATATAATTAAAAAAAATAAGACCAAAACACCAATGAGGCATTGTAATAGCGTCGTGAATAATTCAAAGAGTCGAGATTTTCGATAAGGATCGGTATAGGTTCCTGTAAAGTAATAAAAAATGAGCCAACCTATCGGAAAAACGAGTAAGCCCAAGAAGAGATTTTGGTCATAATATTGGCTGGCATCAAAGGGCTGTAGCTCAATGAAGTATTTTCGGTAGTGATGAAATAAAAACCATGCAAGAAAGGCTGCAAGGAAGTCGAAAAAAACTAAAGTGGGTAGGTTAATTTTGGAGCTTTGGCGCATAAGAAAACAGCATGGTTGATGGTATTAGGATAAAGCCCTAACAAAATTCACATTTTATAAAGGCAAATGTACTACTTTTATATTATCAAAATAAAAATTTGCTTGAGATAAAGTATCTGGTAAACTTGCTCTAAAGCCGATTTTAAGGTTTTGTACTTCTTCTTGTATAACCAAATACTCTGAAAGATCAACATATATCTTATTCCAATCATCAGATGGATAAATAAACAAGATGTCATCTAAAAATGCTACAGCATTGTTAACTCGAATACCTGTGACAAAGAAAGACATGATGGCATCACACTTATAATTAAATTCCACAAAGGTTGGAGCAGATAAATCAGGAATACTGATGTCTTCGATGGTCGCCAAAGTAAAGGAAGATACATTTTCATTGATGGCTACATGACCAGAACGAAGACCTTCAAAAACAAGATTTTCTTCTTCCACACTTTGAAAGACGACCTCTTCCTCCAATGCTTCAAAATTATTGCTATTTTCAAAGTCATTCAATAATACAAATTGGCAATTGGAACGATAGGTAAAGATGGGTTGAATGGTATCTGTGACAGTACTTTCAAATTCGATGGTATCTCGGTATTGAGAGAAGACAGGATAGATCAACAAGTCATCTAATGCACCATTTTTGGGGATGCCAGGTCTGATAAGTAGCGGAATTTCACCATTTCCGATAATGGGAACCAAAGCAGGTAATTCAAATACTCCCAAAGTCAGGGTATCCAAGGTTAACCAGACAGAAGATAATCTATGTTGGTCGGTTCCTTGTTCCGTATAGTCCGTTTGAATGATCGGTTCTGCAATATATAAATAAGAGGGGATTGCTTCATCCAGTTTGGTACAAGATGAAAATAATAGGCAAAAAAGGAATAAAGAGTAAATATTTTTCAAGAGTGCTTTAATTTTTTCTCAATGATGATTGATTGATTTTTAGTTCTTTTTAGGAGCGAAAGGTAAACAGCTTCGTTGTTATAGAAAGTCCTGCTATCCGTTCTCATTCGTGTCGCCAGCGTTTTAGGCAGCCAACGCTTCCTACACGAATACCACTTCTATCAGGGCTATTTTGGAAGTTTGAGACTTCTTAGTGCCAGTATATCCTATCACACTATTCAATTTCTTTCTTGATATTCTCGATATATTCCTCTGTAACATTGAATGCTTGGGCAATTTCTTGAACGGATAACTTAGAGTTTTGCAGGAGATTTTTGATAGCGTCCTGTTCTTTCTTTTTTGCTTCCTCCAATTGCTTATCAAATTCTTTAAGGGTCATTCCACGAAGTCCTCCTAAAAAAATATTAGCCATCATTTTTCTAAATTTGAGCATATCTTCTTCGTATCCTTCATAAAAAGGCGATGTTTGGATGTGTTCTTGCATAGTTTCTTGTAATTTAATGTCCAAATCTTCAGGTAATTTGACCAATTGAATAATGAAAAATAGTAGATTTTCGATGTAATCCTGACTATGATTTTTCTCCAATGCGAGTTCTAATAGTTTTCTTTTGAAAGCGTATCTTTTATCATTATTTTCTTTGGATTGAAGAATATAACGACATGCTAAAACCACTAAAGCAAAAGGATTTTGGGAGGCTTCCAGTTCTGCCTCATCAGCTTCTACAACTTTGTAGGTATTGTAAAGATAACTCAGCTTGGTTCCATAAGATTCATAGTTGAATTCCTGATACTTTTTAGGATTTTTATTTCCTGTAAAAATGGCGATGGCTGTTATCGCTTGGTCATATTTATCAAATATGCGGTAAAAGTAGATAAACATCCTACGAGCAAAGTCTTTGTCAAAAGAAGATTGTACTTCTATATGGATCAGTAGCCACTTTTGACTACCATCTTTGAGTCGGACATTCACCAACTTATCGTTATATACTTTACCTTTGATTTTATCCGCAATGAGCTTCTGAAATTCTTTTTCTAAAAATTCAGGCTTTTGACTAAAATCTACTTGTGGATAAAGGTCAGGCAAAAAGTAAGCGATAAAATCTTCAAAAAGGACTTCAATAATGACTTTCCACTGGTTGTCATAGTCCAAAATTTCTTGTTTTGTCAATATTTATAGTTTTCAAGTTTATGTTGTCATTTTTTTTTGCTGCTGGTTCTAAGAAGTTGGAACCGTGCAAAATAGCCCCGATAGTAGTGGTATTCGTGTAGCAGCGTTGGCTGCCCAAAACTTGGCGACACGAATAAGAACGAATAGCGGGACTTGCCACTGCGACAAAGCAAATACCATTCGCTCCTAAAAAATAAGCTATTTTAAAGATGGAGACAAGTCGTAAGCGAATTTATTTAACAAGATGCATTTGATTTCTCTCCAAGTTTTGCTGGACCTGTTCCGAAATTTGTTGAGCCAACGCCAAAGCCTTGTATCCATCCTCTAAAGGAACTTCCACGATTTTATTCTTCAAAATACTCTCTGCAAAACATTCCAATTCTTTTTGAATCGCATTGATTGTTGGAATGGGAGGAACTTCAAAAGAAATATACTTCTTTGCTTGATCTTCGCCAATATTTAACTCAAAAGAAGGCGTTTTTTCGTTCTTTTGCTCACTTAATTTGGTGATTTCTGCTTGTTTCTTCAAAAAGTCTATGCTGATATAAGCATCTTGTTGAAAAAGACGCATCTTTCGCATATTTTTTAACGAAAGTCGGCTGGCAGTAACATTGGCAACACAACCATTCTCAAAAGTCAAACGAGCATTTGCAATATCAGGTTGCTTGGAAATTAAAGCCACTCCACTCGCTTGTACATTGTCAATAGGGGCATCAACCGATTTTAAGATGATGTCTAAATCGTGGATCATCAAATCCAAAACTACCGAAACATCGGTCCCTCTTGGATTGAATTGTGCCAAACGATGGGTTTCAATGAACAAAGGCATTTTGATCTGGTCCCTAACTGCCAGATAAGCAGGATTGAAACGTTCTACATGACCTACTTGCCCGATAACTTGATGTTCTTTAGCCAGTTTAATGAGTGCTTGGGCTTCATCAAGAGTATGAGTCAAAGGCTTTTCAATGAAAATGTGCTTACCTGCTTTGATGGCTTTTTGAGCAATCTCAAAATGATGTAAAGTCGGTGTAACAATACTTAAAGCATCTACTTCCCGTATCAATTGATCTAAATCCGCATAATGTGTAACATCCCACTTTTGAATAACGCTTTGCGCCACTTTTTCGTCTATATCATGAAATCCTTTGAGCGTCCATATTGGTAAATCTTGTATCAATTTAAGATGGATTTTGCCCAAGTGTCCTGCGCCCACCAGTCCAATTTTTAACATAAAAACTTTTTGACAGCAAATTTAAGGATTTTTTAATCTTTACTTGACCCAATTATAAGGAACTTTTGAATTTGATAAAAATGTTGGAAGGTAATCAATGAAAAAATAACTAATTTTGCAGTATGATGAATCAAGGAAAAACAGTAGCCTTACATACTTTGGGTTGTAAGTTGAACTTTTCAGAGACTTCAACACTCGGAAGACAACTTAGGGATGAGGGATTTGAGACGGTTGCTTATCAAGAAGTTGCCGATATTTATGTCTTGAATACTTGTTCGGTGACGGACAATGCAGATAAAAAATGTCGCCACTTTATTCGACGAGCCTTAAAGCGGAATCCCGATGCTTTTATCGTGATCGTAGGCTGTTATGCCCAATTGAAACCTCAAGAAATTTCGGATATTGAAGGAGTCGATCTGGTATTGGGAGCCGCTGAAAAGTTTAATCTTATTGAACATTTGCAGTCGTTGGAGAAAAAGCCCAAAGGGGAATATATATCATCGGATGTATGCAATGCTGACTTTTTTGTGAATGCGTATTCAGTAGGCGAGCGGACTCGTTCTTTTTTGAAGGTGCAAGATGGTTGTGATTATACTTGTGCTTTTTGTACGATTCCTTTGGCGAGAGGGAATAGCCGAAGTGATACGATAGAGAATGTGGTAAAAAGTGCTAAAGAAATCGTTGATTTGGGAATTAAAGAGATTGTCTTGACAGGGGTGAATATTGGGGACTTTGGTAAAGGGCAACATGGAGGACGAAAGGCAGCGGAAAATTTTCTGGATTTGATTAAGGCGTTGGACGAGGTAGAAGGAATCGAACGTTATCGGATTTCTTCGATTGAACCCAATTTATTGCATGATGAAATCATTGAGTTTGTGGCGCAGTCAAAGCGATTTATGCCGCATTTTCATATTCCTTTGCAGTCGGGTAATGACCGTTTGTTGGGCTTGATGCGGAGACGTTATAAGAGGGAGCTATATGAGAATCGGGTGCATAAAATCAAGGAACTGATGCCTCATGCTTGTATTGGGGTGGATGTGATTGTTGGATTTCCGAGTGAGTCGGAGGAGGATTTTATGGATACCTATCAATTTTTAAATGAGTTGCCGATTTCGTATTTGCATGTGTTTACGTATTCGGAAAGGGCAAATACGAAGGCTTTGGAGATTGAGCCTGTGGTGCCGATGGCGGAACGGAAAAAGCGTAGTAAGATGCTGCGGATTTTGTCGGATAAAAAAAGGCGTTTCTTTTACGAGGAACATTTAAACGAGAAGCGAATGACGTTGTTTGAGGCGGAGCGTAATGGTGATTTTATGTTTGGGTTTACGGATAATTATGTGAAGGTGAAAGTGCCTTATGATGAGGGTTGGGTCAATGTGTTGAAGGAGGTGGCTTTGGATAGGGTGGAGGCGGATTTGGTGGTTTTAGGGGATTAGTGTATTCATCCTAAAGAATGAAGTAAAACTTGGTTTTTGGGGTTCGAGCAAATTCGTGAATTTGCTTTACATTGTTTGGCGATGACTTTGAGTTTTTGCTTTACATTTTTTGGCGATCTTTGAGATTTTGCTTTACGTTTTTTGGAGCGAAGGGTTGGGTGCGTTGTCGTATTGGCAAGTCCTGCTATTCGTTCTTATCACCAATGCCACCCGAACCCTTTAGCCAATTCACATTGGTGATACCACTGCTATCAGGGCTATTTTGGAATTGGCTCAACGTTGGTGGTTTTTGGAAGTTTGACAACGGGTAATGGAAAGGTGAATAAGGGGTTGTGTCCTCTCAAAAATAGCCCCGATAGGAACGGTATAAATGCAAGGCTTGGGACCACAAGTCGAAAAGATTTGCGGTAGAGTAGGAGGGCTGCATTTATAAGAGTGGATAGCGGGACTTAGCGTTGCGACGAAGCTCCCCAAAGTTCGCTCCTAAAAAAGAAAATACATCAATCAAAAATAAGATAATGAGAAAATACGAACATTTGATATGGGATTGGAATGGAACTTTGCTCAATGATATTGATATTTGTGTGGAGGTCTTGAATGAATTGTTGGAAACACATACACAACGCATTTATAGCGTAGAAGAATATAAAGCAGCTTTTGGATTTCCCATCATTGACTATTATCAAAGAGTTGGGTTTGATTTTGAAAAAGAGCCTTTCCCCGATTTATGCAATCGTTTTATGCGTTTATATCACGCTCAATTGCCTCAATGTAATTTGCAAAATGAAGCAACACAGGTATTGAAAAGTGTACGGGATTTGGGCGTGCAACAGCATGTATTATCCGCAGCAGAACATAAAAGCTTGACCCAACGAGTCAAAGATTTTGACCTAGAAGTCTATTTTGAACATGTCGTTGGTTTGGAAAATAATCAGGCAGCCAGTAAGGTGGAGAATGGTAAAATGCTGGCGCAAAAAATTGTAAGTCAACCTGAAAAAATCTTGTTTATTGGCGATACATTGCACGATAAGGAAGTAGCGGATGCGATGGGAATCAAGACGGTTTTATTGGCACATGGACATCAGGAAAGAGGACGTTTGGAAAGTTCTGGAGCCGTTGTTTTAGATAATTTGATGGACTTATTTTTATTTGTAAAGGGATAGAAAAGAAAAAAGGGAGGTTAGTGCATTCATTTGTTTGGTTGATAAACAAAAAACCAATGCCTCAATATTGAATTCATATACTGAGGACATTGGATTATGGGAACACACATAACCTCCCATGGTCAGATATAATGCCGGTAGATTGAGTATGTTGTTTCTTAAATTAAAAGAACTTAATTGATAATTAATTTTTTAGCATCTGTTTTCTGCTGATTGACCTTCAAAACATAGGTATAAACCCCTTTGGCTAAATGAGGAGCATTCCATTCAATTTGTCCATTTTGCATGGCTGGAATGTCAAACGATTGAATGAGTTGTCCTTGCAAATCATAGATAAGAATTTGTGCATTTTGAGCATTAGCCGATAATTCATAAGGTATGACTACTTGCCCATGTGTTGGATTTGGGACGCATTGCTTTAAAAATCCCAACTTTTGTAAAGAACGTTCCTCTGATTGAGTATGATCCAACCCTAACAACTTTTTCAAATCATTTAATTGTACAGACAACTCTTCAATCTGTTCATTCATGTTTAGTAATTGATTGGTTTTTTGTTCTAACTCTTGATTTTTTTGATCCAATTCTTTTATACTATTGAGTGATACATAGAATAACTCATTGGGATTGAAAGTATAGAGTTGTGAAGAGGTTCCATCCTTTTGTTTCTGTTCAAGAGTCGTAATTGTATTGGGTAAAACGGTTTGAATCTCTTGTGCCAAAATACCTACCTGTTTTTTTCCTTTGACTGTATTGGCCAAACCATTGTATTCGTATTCATAAAAATTGATTTGTCTCAATTCTTCTAAACCTTTATGGAAAGACGCTATATTGGTTTTGAGATTTTGGTCAGAAAACATGGTCCAAAAAGGTCCATCTCCTTTTAATGCTCCACCATTGGGAACATATAAACGAAGTGTGCTTCCCAACGTTTCTAAGTCCAATTCATAATCATTGCAGGGATCAGGTGTACCAATAGTCAGGAGACCACTTTCGGTAATGATAACTTGATTTGACAAATCTTCATTCAGTGTCGCTCTTAATCCTAAGTGATTGGATGTTTCAGCGTTATTGTGATAATGAATCAATTTTTTGACAGCCCAAAGGCCTTTGTCTTCCTCATTTTGGGCTATAAGGTTTAGATTGAAAATTATAGAAAATAATAGTGTTGGTAATAGTAAATGCTTCATAATTGGTCGTTTGGGTATTCAATTATGGAAGCAATATTAGTGGAGGAAAGAGGGGATTAGATGGAAAGTATAAGCCACTTTTTGGGTTTTAGAAATGTTCAAAAATGCTATAAACTGTATTAATAAAGCCTAAGAAACAGTTGTTTAAGCAATTTTTTTTTTATATTTTAAAGCAATATTTATATCACCGAACTATTACTAACAATGAACCGATTATTTCAACTCATCCAAGCACTATCCCCTAAAGAGAAGGCAACCTTTACTAAATTGGCTCAATTGAACCATCGAAAACAAAAGCGACCTGATTATGAAAAACTCTTTCAAGCGATTGTCAAACAAAAGGAGTATAATGAAAAAGTGTTGTTGTTGTCAGATGAAAACTATACCAAAAACTTTTCTTATAACAAGAATCGTTTGACTGATAAAATACTGGAGGTTTTTACGATTATGTATGCGGAAAACTCGCCAGAAATGAAGTTGAAACGCATTCTCTCTTATTTGCCCATTCTATACAAAAAGCGATTGTGGGATGAAATGAATAAGAAGATAAAAACAGCAAAAAAGATTGCTAAACGTATAGAAGCCTTTCATTTACTCATTGAATTAGTTAGTTGGGAAAAAAAGTATTATTGGAACAATCCTAGTGTCAAGAACCAGAAGTTTTTAGATAATTTGATCGAAGAACAAAGCATTTATTTACAACAGTTACAAAATAAGCTGGAGTATGAAGATTTAAGAAGGAAAATTGATGCTTTGATTGATAAGGACTTTTGGCTTAAAAATGAACATAATAAATTGCTCTTTAATGCTTTATGTGATCATCCTTTAATGGGAGAACAGCCTGAGTTGATCTGTAATGAAGCCATCAAAATTTATCATCATCTCAAATCAACCTATTATCGGATACACAAACAGTACGATAAGGCTATGGAATACTTGGAGCCGCTAGTTGAATTATGTGATAAACACAAAGACCTAATAGAATCTAAAGAACACAAAAATATTTTATGTGCTTACTTGACGATTTGCGATGTAAATAAAAACTATCAGGTTTTTCCTCGTATTTTGAAAAAATTACAAAAACTATTGGTGGGGGATTTAGAAGTCAATGCCTTTAATACCCTTCATCATTTAGGACTGCGTTACCATCTTAGCGTTGGTGATTGGGATAATGCAAATATGATGGCTACAGCAATAACTGATAAGTGGGAATGGCTCAAACCACATATCAAACAAGGAAGGCAACTAGCATATTGTTATAATCTCATGGTGCTTTACTGGTTTTTAGACAATGAGCAACAATGCACTTATTGGCTTTCCCAAATCCTACAGTTTGAACAAACCGATAAACGACAAGATATTGTATTAGCGACTCGATTGTTACAGCTCCTTTTACTGTATGACAAACAACACCAGTATTTTGGCAAAACATTGGAGACTACTCGAAAAACTTTACAAAACAATAAGCAACTAGGCATCTTTCAAAAACGGGTGATTCAATATTTAGGAAAACTGTATCGTCAGCCACCTTACAAGAAACATAGATTGCCTATTATCGAAGAATTGGCTGAAGAATTACAAAAATTACCAGAAGGTGAGCGAGCTCTAGGGTTTGACGAAATACAGTATTGGTGTGAAAGTAAGTTAAAAAATATACCCTTGAAACAACTTTTGCCGAAAACAGACAAATTTAACGAGGAGAAAATACGTTAAATATAAAAAATAAAATATTACTAGTACCTTTGCAAAATTCAATCAATAGACCCTAAACATAGAGAATGTATCCATCATTTTACGAATTTTTTAAATATACTTTTGGCATTGAAATAGAAGCCCTGATGCTTTTCAAAACATTTGGGTTTTTCTTAGTGATGTGTTTTATTGTAGGAGGTTTCTTTATCCGACTGGAGATGAAACGCAAAGAAGAAGTCGGCGACTTTATCGGGGTAACAGAACGCTTTAAAGTTGGAGAACCAGCGAGCATAGGCGGATTGATCTTCAATGCCTTATTTGGTTTTTTCTTTGGCTACAAATTTGTACATGGTATTCTCAATATGTCCACCTTTGCCCAAGACCCTCACCTGATTTTATTCAATGGAGAAGGCAACTGGATAGGTGGAATCTTAGGCGCACTTTTATTTGGAGGCTTACACTACTGGGAAAAACAACGAGAAGTTTTACCTGAACCTGTCATCAAAGAAGAAGTCGTTATGCCTCATCAGCGATTGACAGAAATGATTACTTTAGCGGCGATTTCGGGTGTGATAGGCTCCAAAGTGTTGGCAAGTGTCGAAGATTGGGACAATTTTGTTCAAGACCCAATCGGTTCCTTACTTTCTTTTTCTGGACTCACCTTTTATGGCGGACTTATTTTAGCCACTATTGTCTTGGTTATTTATGCAAAACGCAAAAAAATCCCTTTACTTCACTTGATGGATGCAGCCGCACCAGGCTTAATATTAGGATATGCAGTAGGTCGGATGGGCTGTCAATTTTCGGGAGATGGCGATTGGGGGATTACCAATCCCAATCCTAAGCCCGACTGGTTAGGTTTTATGCCAGATTGGTTGTGGTCATACAATTATCCACACAATGTCGCCAATGAAGGCATTTTGATACCTGGTTGCGAAGATATTTACTGTCGAGTATTAGAAGTCCCTGTTTTTCCGACACCTCTTTACGAAATCACCCTTTGTACCATCATCTTTTTGATCTTGTGGTCGATGCGAAAAAACATCAAAATACCTGGAACACTCTTTGCCATCTACTTGATGTTCAATGGAATAGAACGTTTTTTGGTGGAAACGATACGAGTCAATCCTCGATACGAATTTTTAGGTTTGAATCCTTCCCAAGCCCAAATTATAGCCATTGGATTATTTCTTTTAGGCGTACTCTTTTACGTCTTTTTACGGGCTAGAAATGCCAATAATACAGGACTTTCTCCTACTTAATTTTGAGTCGATAGTCCATTGTCAATAGTCGATATTTTTTATTAGGAGAGAACGGTTATTACTCTTTCATTGTGACGGGTCTCCCCGCTATCCGTTCTTATGCATGCAGCCAAGTTTTATTAAGCCAACGCTTGTGCATTCATACCACTACTATCGGGTCTAGATGGTTGAGGACACAACGTTTGTGTTTCAAGGGACGAATTGTTCATTGTTTACATGTGGTGACGACGTAGCGTAAAGGGACGTTTGTTTTTCAATAAAATGAATGATTGGACAATCTTAAAATCATATTCGTGCATTTGTGGCAAAAAATCACATACCTCAACCGTCCCATTGTCCCCAACCACGAACAGAACCGCAACCGTCCCATCGTCCCCAACCACGAACAGAACCACAAACTCAAAATTCCCCCTAATTATTATTGGTAAATCGGTAAAAATCGTACATTTGTATATGTACTTATTTTTTGATACAGAAACCAATGGTTTGCCCAAGAATTGGCAAGCCCCAGTTAGTGATGTTGACAATTGGCCTCGACTACTTCAAATTGCTTGGATTCTTTATGATGACAAGGCAGATATGCTCAAAGAAAAGGAAGCTGTTATTCGTCCAGAGGGCTTTCCGATTAATTTAGAAGCCGCCAAAATACATGGAATTACAGCGGAAAGAGCTGAAAAAGAAGGGGTGGAGTTGCAAGGGATTTTGGAAGAATTTGCTGCCGATATTAGTCGTAGTACTCACCTAGTCGCCCATAATATAGCCTTTGATGAAATGATTGTTGGAGCCGAATTTGTTCGCAAACAGATTCGCCATCAACTCTTTTTACGAGAGCGTATTTGTACCATGAAATCTACGACGGATTTTTGTAAGATTCCCGGTAGATACAGGGGAAAGTATAAGTGGCCGCAACTTCAAGAACTGCATAAAAAACTTTTTGGGTATGAATTTGAGGAAGCACATGATGCGAAGGCAGATATTCATGCGACAGCGAAGTGTTTTTGGGAGTTGAAAAAGCGAGGGGTTATGTGAGGTTAGTGACTGGTGACTGGTGACTGGTGACAAGTGGCTGGTGACAAGTGGCTGGTGACGAGTGGCTGGTGACAGACCATTGAGCTTCGAGAAATTTGATCTTAGAACTTACTGAGCTGGTGATAAGAAGTGGTGTCCAAATCCAACTAGCCCTGATAGAAGTGGTATTCGTGTAGGAAGCGTTGGCTTAGTAAAACTTGGCTACACGAATAAGAACGGATAGCAGGACTTTCTGTTACGACGAAGCATCCACCTATTCGCTCCAAAAAGAAAAATCTTGCACTTCTAAAAAATATAACATCTATCTTCTTTTTTATGTCAAAAATATGCCAAAATTAAAAAGTATTAAGTATCTTTGAAGTACATTTATGTAGTTTTAGCATCTTTTTTCTCAATCTTTGTACATTATTTTAGTAATCCTTTTTATCTTGAAGGAAATGTGTCAACCAAAACTTAACATAGAAGTCTCCTCTACTCACCTTGACTTTATACAACCAAAAATACATTATTTAAACATATTGGATTTAACTTTAATTTATACAAATAAACCTAAAGAAAATGAAAAAACTTAACTTTCTTTTGACAATTGCATTGTGTTTTGGGACTGTGCAATTAGCTTTTGGACAGTGTACCAGTCCTTGTAACATTGATTTACAAAATGATGGGACCTTTTTTAATCCTACACCTTTTACAGATATTGCTAGTGGAGCAGATATAGACATTGTGGCTGGTCAAGCTCAACCAACTTTGACAGGTCAGATGTTTGATATATTGGATGCTGCGTCTACTACTTGTGGAGTTGCTGCAGATGGAATGAACGATTATACCGTTAATTTTGAATTGGAGTCTTATTTTGATGTTTATGGTGGAAATACCATAGCAACGAATCCTACGGGAAATGATGCAGGACACTATATTATACATGGAGCAACGGGTTTTCAAGGTTCTAATGCAACAGGAACCAATACTTCAACAACCAATACCTCAACAGGGGATGTGAGTTGTTATAATATTGAAATCTGTTTTGATGCACCACAAGATGCACAAGATGTTAATGTTGAGATGACCAGTATCAATACTGCGGGAGAATCATTTGAATCAACAAGTGTTGTTTTTGCAGATGCTAGTTGTACCCCTTATGGAACAGCGACTTATAATGGTTTTTGGAATGGAACGCCTCAAGGTTCTAATGGTGGAACCAACACGACTATGATAAATGTAGAGGCTGATATGTATACTACAACAGGAACAGGTGTTTTTATTGCAGCAGATCCAGGTATTATTGATGTTACAGATCCTACCATGCCTGTTGCAGCAACAGATGGACCTAATAATGATGCAACTATCAATGCAGCAACGGATGCAGGTTTGAATGCAACTGACCAAGTAGGTGGATTTGTTTTTAGAGTGTGTTTGGAAGATGTAGCAACGACTGCGGTAGATGATGAAAGTACTTCCTCTAGTACCTCTTTTACAAGTACACTTAATAGCTTCGATGTATGTTTGGATGCAGATGTAGAATGTAGCTATACAGCAGATGTAGCTTTTACAGAATCCTGTGGAAATTTCACAATTGATGTTACTAATATTGTACCTGTTGGAACGGCTACAGCTAGTCCTAATATTGAGTACTCGACAGATGGTGGAACTATTTTTACTGCTTATATGGCTGGAGCTACTTTACCAGCCGATGGAGTTACTTCTTACATCATTCGTTTGGTAGATGCAGCGGATGCAAGCTGTTTTACTGATGTAGCTACGATGACTGCTCCAGCAGGGACTACACCAGCTATTTATTCATTCCCAGGAAACTAGTTTTCTAAGATTGAAGAATAACAAATTGTTTAAACTTTAAAAATCTTAGAAAGACAAAATGAAAAGTATAAAAGAAATATTTAAGATTATTGCTCTTGGTTGTCTTATGTTGTTTGTTAGTCAAATCAGTGTCGGACAATGTGGCAATTTATATATTGCAGGAGTAGTGGATGGTCCACTTACAGGTGGAACCCCCAAAGGCATACAAGTATGCGCTTCTGCGGATATAGCTGACCTTAGTTTATATGGCATCAGTTCTGCGAATAATGGAGGAGGAGCGACAGGTGCGCCAGAGTTTACATTTCCTGCTGTCGCACTTGCTGCTGGTGAATGTGTTTGGGTCGCATCAGAAGCTACGGAATTTGAAAATTATTTTGGTTGTGCACCAGATTATACTGATGCAGCAGCTAATATTAATGGAGATGATGCAATGGAGCTTTTTTGTAGTGGAAGTGTAGAAGATGTATTTGGTGATGTTAATACAGATGGAACAGGTCAGGCTTGGGAATATACAGATGGTTGGGCTATATCTAATGATATGGCAGCTAGTACAACCTTTGATACAGCAGAATGGACATTTAGTGGTACAAATGCTTTGGATGGAGAATCTACAAATGATGCAGCGACTTCTATGTATCCAAATGCTTGCTCAACTCCTTCTTGTACGATTACACCAACTGTTACCAATGTTGCTTGTGATAATAATGGTACACCCAATGATGCTTCTGATGATTTTATCACTTTTGATATGAGTGTATCAGGAATGGGAACTTCGACAGCAACTTATACTATTACAGGAGCAAGTGTAACACCTGCTATGGGGAGTTTTGATGCTCCACCAACGTCTGCGATTCCAGCATCTTTTACGACGGCTACAGGTACAGCAGGAGGAGGTAATTTGACACTTACCATAACAGACGATGTAGATGCTACTTGTACAGGTACGGCTACTATTACAGATCCAGGCGTATGTTCTACAGTAGTAACAAATTGTGAGTCTTTGGTGATAACAGAAGTGATGTATGATCCTTGTTCGGGTGCAGCAGGAACCAGTGATTGTTTAGGTGGTGCTGGTACTTTTTGGGATGATGAAGCCAATAGTGAGTGGGTAGAGATTTATAATTATGGTGCAACTGATGTAGATGTGTCAGGTTATTTGATAGGTGATAGCAATGTGGGTGATGTCTATGAAATTCCAGCAGGAACCATCATACCAGCAGGAGGTTATTTGGTCGTTGGTCAAGCAGGTATTGTTACTTGTTTTCAAGGAGCAGGTATCAATGCTGTGACAGGTCTAACACCAGGTACAATGACTCCACAACCTAATAACTTATTTAATAATGGAGGTGATGATGTAGAATTAAAAGATCCTACAGGTAACTTGTGTGATATGATAACTTATAGTGGAAATTGTACAGGTTCTAATGATGGTTATTCTTATTCTTTATCTTTAGACCCCTCTGCTTTTGTTGATGGAACAGAAAATGATAATCCAGCAGACTGGGGACCAAGTTTAGCAGGCGGAGATGCAGGTTCTTTTGGTGGAGGCTCACCAGGTGCAGCCAATACCTTAGGTGCTTGTGTTAATAACTTAACAGAAGCGGTTACCGCTATGTGTAATGGAAGTGATGCTGTCTTTGATATATCATTTGACTATTTAGATGCATTTGTGACAGACTATGATATTTATGTGGATGGAGCTTTGAATACAACTTCAACAGCAAATGCAACAGGTATGGGAACTGTGACAGAAACCATTACCATTCCTAATTCAACAACAGCTACCTCTATTATAGTAGATGTGCGTCCAGCAGGCGCACCCGCTAATATTTGTTATGAATTGACTTTGAGTGTAAATATTCCTGCTTGTGTTACTTGTGATCCTAACTTAGCGACTTCAACCGCACCAGCGGCTGTAATTGATAGTGAAAGTACCTGTGAAATGGATGGCATGACTTTGAGTGGCGGAATGATTTCAGCACCAGCAACTGCTTGTCCAACAGGTTCAACTTTAGAATATTCAATAGATAATGGAATGAGTTGGTCAGCGATGTTACCAGCCTATGACCAAATGACTTCTATTACTGTATTAACAAGATGTGTTTGTGATTCTGATATGAGTGTTGTTAGTATGAATGGTACAGTTACAACCACTCCAGGTACTTGTGCAGTGGCTTGTACAGATATTGTAGTAGATGCTCTTCCTGTTTGTGCAGGAGTAGGAGGTACTTACGATATTGCCATTAATTCAATTACGGGAGGAGGAACAACAGGAGGTGACTATACAGTTGATTATGGAACAGGTACTTTGATGTATCCAAGTGGAGGTTCTACAATTTCAGGATTGACCTACACAGACCAAAATACAAAAGTAACTTTAACTATTACAGATGCAGATGGCTGTACAGTTATGTATGATGTATTACAATTAAATTGTGCAGAGCAAACGGTTTGTGATTGTGGTGCCGATCCAAATTCACTAACAATCAATGCACAAGCAAGTGCCAATGGAGATGGTTTTTCAATGGTATATGTATTGGTTGATAATGACAATGGAGACGTTGTAGCAGCAACCAATAATACAGGAACCTTTGCAGGATTGGCAGATAACGTAAATTATACAGTTTATGCATTTAATGTAGCAGATACAGAATTAGCTGCATTTACAGGAGCTATTCCTGGAACCATCACAGCAGGAGACCCTATTTTATCAGATGGGACAACAGCTCCTTTTGATATTTATTGTTATGTCTCTATGGCTGCACCATTTAATGTGGATTGTATGTGTGCGATGTGTCCAACAGGATTGGCAATGGACACTGCTCCACCAGTAGTTATCGACAGTGAAAGCACTTGTGAAATGGATGGCATGACTTTGAGTGGCGGAATAATTTCTGCACCTGCAACATCTTGTCCAATAGGGTCAACCTTAGAATATTCAATGGATAATGGAATGACTTGGTCGACGATGTTACCAGCTTATGACCAAACGACTTCCATTACTGTATTAACAAGATGTGTTTGTGATATAGATATGAGTGTGGTGAGTATGACTGATATGGTCACAACCACACCAGGAATGTGTGCTATGTGTACAGATATTGTAGTAGATGCACAACCCGTTTGTTCAGCAGTAGGAGGCACTTTTGATATTCAAATTAATTCTATTATGGGAGGTACAACAGGACCAACCACAGGAGAATATACAGTAGATTATGGTACCGGTACATTGACTTATCCAACAGCAGGAAGTACTATCACAGGTTTAACTTATACAGATCAAAATACAAAAATTACATTGACAGTATCTGATGCAGGTGGTTGTAGTACGACTTATGATGTACTTCAAATCAATTGTGCAGAGCCATTGGTTTGTGATTGTGGAGCCGATCCCAATTCCTTAACGATCAATGCCCAAGCAAGTGCCAATGGAGATGGTTTCTCAATGGTTTATGTTTTAGTTGATCCAATGGGTAATGTGGCTACTGTAAATCAGACAGGAACCTTCCCAAGTTTGTTAGGTGATAATTCACTGTATACTGTTTATGCTTTCAATGTAGCAGATGCAGAATTAGCGGCATTTGAGACAGACTTAAATGGTTTAGTAGGTGGACCAATCGACGCTGCCTTAACCGTAAGCCAAGCAGCTCCATTTGATACATATTGTTACACAGATATGATGGCAACTTTCCAAGAAGATTGTATGTGTGCAATGTGTCCTCCAGGTTTAACAATGGATACAGCTCCACCAATCGTGATAGATAGTGAAAGTACTTGTGAAATGGACGGAATGACTTTGAGTGGTGGAATGATTTCTGCGCCTGCAACATCTTGTCCAACAGGGTCAACCTTAGAATATTCAATAGATAATGGAATGAGTTGGTCAACGATGTTGCCAGCTTATGACCAAATGACTTCTATTACAGTATTAACAAGATGCGTTTGTGATATAGATATGAGTGTGGTGAGTATGACAGAAACCGTAACCACTACACCAGGTATGTGTCCGACGTGTACCGATATTGTGGTAGATGCACAACCAGTTTGTTCCGCAGTAGGAGGTACTTTTGATATTCAAATCAACTCCATTATGGGAGGTACAACAGGACCCACCACAGGAGAATATACAGTAGATTATGGCACAGGTACTTTGACTTATCCAACAGCAGGAAGTACTATCACAGGCTTAACTTACACAGATCAAAATACGAAGATTACCTTGACTATTTCTGATGCAGATGGTTGTACAGTCATGTATGATGTATTACAAATTAATTGTGCAGAGCCATTGGTTTGTGATTGTATGGCTGATCCAAATTCATTAACCATCAATGCCCAAGCAAGTGCGAATGGAGATGGCTTCTCAATGGTCTATGTTTTAGTTGATCCAATGGGTAATGTGGCTACAGTAAATCAGACAGGAACCTTCCCAAGTTTGTTAGGTGATAATTCACTGTATACTGTTTATGCTTTCAATGTAGCAGATGCAGAATTAGCGGCATTTGAGACAGACTTAAATGGTTTAGTAGGTGGACCAATCGACGCTGCCTTAACCGTAAGCCAAGCAGCTCCATTTGATACATATTGTTACACAGATATGATGGCAACTTTCCAAGAAGATTGTATGTGTGCAATGTGTCCTCCAGGTTTAACAATGGATACAGCTCCACCAATCGTGATAGATAGTGAAAGTACTTGTGAAATGGACGGAATGACTTTGAGTGGTGGAATGATTTCTGCGCCTGCAACATCTTGTCCAACAGGGTCAACCTTAGAATATTCAATAGATAATGGAATGACTTGGTCAACGACTCTACCTGTTTATGACCAAACAACTTCCATTACTGTATTAACAAGATGTGTTTGTGATATAGATATGAGTGTGGTGAGTATGACAGAAACGGTAACGACTACACCTGGTGTATGTACACCAGCCTGCTCAATAACAGGATTGACAGCCGTACCAACCGTTTGTAATCCAGCCGATGATACCTATTCATTAGATATTGACTTTATGGTCATGAATCCAGGCGCATCAGGCATGTTTAATGTAGATGTATGTGGAACAGCTTATGGTCCATTTGCATACAGTGCTTTACCAATCAACATACCAAGTTTAACATCAGATGGAACAATGTGTGATGTTACCGTTACAGATGTAGATAATACAGGTGGAAGTGGAAGCGTAGTAGTTCCAATGACAGGAATGGATGTTTATTTATCCTTTGTACCAGATGGTGCATTAAGTGGAGGCGGAGTAGATGAATGTGATGGAGAGTCTGTCACGATTCACAACTTTGTATCAGGCTTTGCAGGATGTTCAGATATTGATATTAGTGGCTTCTTACTATTTGATAATAATGACACCATTTATACTTTCCCTGCCAATACTATTATTCCAGCAGGAGGAACTTTGACCTTAACCACTACCGATATGACAGGTGGTTGTTCAGCAACAACAGGTTCTATCTTCTCTAATAGTAATGACTTTGCTTTATTGACAGATGCAGCAGGAATGGAAATAGATAGTACAGGTTTTGTCAATGGTGATCCTGGAGTTGAATATGAAAGCCCTGCATTAATGGCAGCAGGAGGAGCAGGAAGTTCGGGGTGTGTACCAACAGGCGGAGCCGCTTGTGAAGCAATGACCAACTATACAGCACCCACTTCTTGCATTGTAACTTCTGTTGCAGTAGATAAAAATGATGCAGACAATGGAGATGATACACAAGAAGCAACTGCAACAGGTGATGCGACTTTCACGATTACCATTACCAATGATGGAACAGAAGATTTATGCAATATTATGTTGGCAGATACAACTAGTGATACCGCATTAAATGGTGTTGTTTGTGCGCCAACTTTCGCTTCAATTGATACAGACAATGGTGCGGTTGTAGCAGGAAGTGGAGACGGTATGTTATTAGTCGGCGAGACAGAAACCTACACTTGTACCGTAACAGGTGCAACAATGGATTATGAGAATGTCGTGTATGTAACAGCCGAAGGTTGCACAACGACAACGACTGTGACAGATAATGATACAACAGATGTCACCATTCCTATTCCTGTGACTTGTGAGGCTCAATTTGGATTTATGGACTTTAACTTATGTCAAGGCGATGCCAACCCAGTCATATCTGCACCAGCAGGAGACGAAGTAACTTCTGGAGGCAATGAGATCGTTTATGCTTTGATCTACGCATCTTCTGATGCCACCGTACCAGGAATCAATGGCGCAACATTTGGTGGAGGCGATCCATTGACAGATCCTAATGGCGTTTTCTTCAATGAGTTTGTTTCTGGACCCAATACCTTTGGAGGTGTAATTGGTGATTTAGATTTTGCTCCTTTCGGAGTGACCTGCGATATTTTCAGTGCAGAGATCGCTTTAATTTCTTTTGAAATCGTGGATGCAGCAGGAACCTTAGCTCCATTGACAGATGCCAATGGTGTTTCTTGTCACCAAATCATCAACTATGTAGAATATCCATTACTAAGCGTCAATGTAACAGGAGAAGATGCCGCTTCTTGTGATCCAGTAGTCCAAGTATTGGCAGCCGACAATACAGTCTGTGCGGATGAAACAGATATAGGAGATGTTGCTTGTGGAGACAGCTACGATTTCAATAGCTTATTCCCATTCCTAACCAATGCAACAAGCAACTGTGCAGTAGATTTATCAGGTACAACAATGTGTGATCCTATTTGTACAGGCGTATTTGACCTTGCTTTGACAAAAGTATATTCAGATTACATCGACAATAATATGGATGGCGTGATTAGCGTAGGAGATGATCTTATCTTTACGATTACCGTATTTAATCAAGGAACTTTAGAAGCCTTTGATGTAGCAGTAACCGACTACTTTACAGCAGGTGAACTAATCTATGTAAGTTCTGCATTGAATGGTATGTCAGCGACAGTTACAGGTGTGACAGACAACGGAACCAATGGTTTTGAAATTGACAATATTCCAGCAGGTTCTAGTGCAGCAGTCGATGTGACCTTGACGATTGATCCAGCGTTTGTAGGTACGCAAATCATCAATAATGCAGAGATTACTTTTGCTTCTGATAGCGATGGCGGTCCATTGGCAATGGATGAAGACAGTACACCCAATGATGATAGTGGCACACCTCCAGAGACAGGTACAGATAATGAAACAGACGATGATAGCAACGGTGGAATGGATGATCCAAACGATAGTGATGACTATGACCCTGCCTTGATTTCGCTTGGCTGTCCTCCTTGCCCGAATGTAGCTTTAGACCGAGTGTGTGATGGTAATATGATCTACGTAATGGACTTAGACAATGCGCCTAATCCTGTAGATGTGGCTCTAAATGCAACCTACACTTGGTACATTTTAGACGATGCTGGAATGTGGCAAGAAGTCGCAGTTGTACAAGGTCAACCTTACTACTCACCAACTCAACCAGGAACGTATTCCGTAGAAATTTCAATTGGAGCAGGATGTCCTTGTGACCCAGTAGGAACAGTAGACTTTGAGATAGGCGAGGTAATCGACTGTCGAGACTGCGGAAAATAGTGAACGATACTTTGATTTTAAAATTTTAGGTTTATTAGATAATAAAAGCCTGTTGCCTTTGGGTGACAGGCTTTTTTTATTCCCCATATTTGAACAGAACAAGTAGGAATAGATAGCATCTATTTACTTCCTTGTAGGAACAGTTTGCAACTATTCTCACGTCTGAAGCGGAACAAGCATTTTCTTCATAAAAGGTCATTATTTCGTTGACGGTTCATACGAAAGAACAGATGCTATCTGTTCCTACATTTAATCGACATTTTTTAAAAATGTGTATTTTGTTTTTTTCCTGCTCCCTTATGTCATACCTCTCAAAATAATCCTATTCCCATTTTTGATTAGGAGCGAAAGGTTTTTCTTTCATCGCAACGTAAAGTCCCGCTATCCGTTATTATCCCCCTTGTAGAGCAAATTCATGAATTTGCTCTACAAGGGGGATACCACTACTATCGGGGCTAGATGGTTGTGGTAAGGACTTCTTAGTACCAGACCAGCATCCTAAAGAATCCTGTAAAAATATTTTTCATATTGAAATCAAAGAAAAGGTAAGTCGTTTCAATCGGATGGGTCTTCCCGTATGAACTAGTAATCTGAGTGATTTATATCATTAGACTCCTTTCTCTTGAGCAATCGGATTGCCTCTACTTTTCGGGCTTAGCAATCGGATTGAAGCGACCCGTTTTTTCTTTGATTGTAATATTACGTGAACTCGGAGGCAACCAGTCTAAAGTTGCCAAGTTACTTTCATTGTAAAAAAAGAAAGGGTAAGTCGTTTCAATCGGATGGGTCTTCCCGTATGAACCAGCAATCCGACTGATTTGTATTAATAGACTCCTTTCTCTTTATCAATCGGATTGCCTCTTCTTTTCTCGGTTAGCAATCCGATTGAAGCGATTCATTTTTTCTTTGATTGTAAAATAGGGCTATAATGGTGGCAACCTTAGACGGGTAGCCAACTCGGAAATAAAATAATTGATAATCAATAGATTATGATATTAAATTGCAAAAAAAGATAAAAGCACGAAATGTCTCTCCCGCTGGCGGGAGAACTAAAAAGGGTGTCGTTGTCAAATTTCCACGAATGAACGGCTACCGAGCTATCAACATGCTAACCATGCAAAAATAGCCCCGATAGTAGCGGTATAAATGCAAGGCGTTGGCTTCGTAAAACGTTGGCTGCATTTATAAGAGCGGATAGCGGGACTTTCCAACACGACAAAGCACCGAACCTTTCGCTCC
>JAHDBB010000594.1 GCA_020630635.1 Chitinophagales bacterium | reverse complement strand
GGTCTAGATGGTTGTGGAAAGGACTTCTTAGTCAAGGTATTTTTTGAAAAATACGGCATTTCGTTTGATATAAAAGTTAGTTCAAAGACTTTAATGCTCATTTGACAAGTAGATGACGTAAATCCCAATCATTTTGCTTTTTTTAAATTGGAATCTCAAAAAAAGTGTCCTTTTTAATATCACCGACTGCTTGTATATTTGAAAATTACGTGTGTTAGCTGACACAAATCAGGTAAAAACAACCTTTTTTCAACAATTGGCACATTATTCTTGTACTTTTATGAGTAAGGGGTTTAAGTACTTCCCACCACCAACATCAAATATAATCTGGATGAAAAAGATATTTACACTATGGGCAATGCTGTTTTTTGGCTACATCTCAATGGATGCACAAGTTGTACTCAATGAGTTTTCGGCAGCAAATTATGGCGATGTAACCGACAACTACGGCGATTATGAAGATTGGATTGAGTTGTACAATACAGAAAGTACTTCCTTCGATCTATCAGGTTATCACTTGAGTGATCGAGTAACTAATCCAACCAAGTGGGCTTTTCCTGATGGTACAACCATTGGAGCCAACGGTTTTTTAAGAGTTTGGGCATCAGGACGCAATACCAATAGCGGAAGCCACTATCATACCAGCTTCAAAATATCACAAACCAAAGAAAGTGAGGCGATTGTGTTTTCAGACCCAAGTGGAGTGCTTATAGAATCCCATGAAATTGAAGAACCCAATCAAGAAGGTCACTCAACTGCCAGAAAAATAGATGGGACAGGCAACTGGGGTGTTTCGACCAACCCCACCCCCAATGCCGCCAATAGCAATGTACAAGTGCGTTATACCAAAACACCACAATTTGATCTAGCTCCAGGTTATTATGCAGATGAAATTAATGTGGTCATCGCTTGTGCAGACTTAGAAGCAAGCATTCATTATACAACGAATGGACAAGACCCAAGCAGTTCTTCACCAACCTATAGTGGTCCTATCAATGTAGATGAAACAACGATTATAAGAGCCATTGCTATTCACCCTGATTCTAATATCTTACCCAGTTTTACTGAAAACAATACTTACTTTATCGGAGAAGACCAACACACCATTCCTGTCATTTCGATTTCGGGAAGTGGGATTATGAATTTGATGAATGGAGATTGGGGAGCAGAGCCTACAGGTACGTTTGAGTTATTTAGTGAAACGCAACAATTACTAGATGAAGCTGTTGGTGAATACAATAAGCATGGTAATGACTCTTGGGCATATGGGCAAAGAGGAATCGACTATATCACCCGTGACCAGTTTGGTTACAACCATGCCGTACAACATCCTATCTTTCCCACCAAAGATCGTGAAAAATATCAACGACTTATTCTAAAAGCAGCCGCCAACGATAATTACTCTTTTGAAAATGGCGCACATATTCGAGATGCTTACCTTCACCATTTATCACAAGTAGGCGATCTTCGTTTAGATGAACGTTCTTATGAGCCTTGTATCTTATACGTTAATGGCGATTACTGGGGCGTTTATGAAATGAGAGAGAAGGTAGATGACGCTGATTTTACCCGTTATTATTATGACCAAGTAGAAGACAGTATTCAGATGATCAAAACGTGGGGCGGTACTTGGGCTGAATACGGTGGCAACCAAGCTCTCAATGATTGGAATTCCCTTTATAACTTTATTGTTTCCAATGATATGTCCAACCAAGACAATTATGAAACAGTAAAATCAGAATTCAATACAGGAAGTTTGATTGACTATATGATTATCAATACACAAGCCGTTTGTACCGATTGGCTCAATTATAATACGGCTTGGTGGAGAGGTTTAAATCCTTATGGCGATAAGAAAAAATGGCGGTATTTGCTTTGGGATGTAGATGCCTCCTTTGGACACTATATCAATTATACAGGTATACCAGATGATAGTCCAGAGGCAGACCCTTGTGACAACGAATCTCCTCAAATTGATGACCCAGAAGGACATACTGAAATGTTGACTTCCTTACTAGAAAATGAAGAGTTTTATACCGATTATATCAACCGATATGCTGACTTAAATAACAGTATTTTTTCTTGTGACTTTATGATAGGGCTATTAGATGATATGCTGGGTAGAATCGAACCAGAAATGCAAAGACAAGTCGATAGATGGGGTGGTTCCATGTCAGGTTGGTACAGCCGAGTTACAGAATTACGGGAATATATTTTGACACGTTGTACCGTCATTGACGAAGGGATCGTCGATTGCTATGAAGTAGAAGGACCTTTCGATTTAGAAGTTCGTGTTGATCCCCCAATGTCGGGAAGAGTGGAAGTCAATAGTATTACTCCTGATGTTTATCCTTGGCAGGGTTCATATTTCGGTGGTTTAGATGTTGCTGTTAATGCCAAACCCAATGACGGATATGAGTTTGTACAATGGGAAATTTATAATCAAGAATTGCTTCCAGATATTTACACCGATCCTGCTAGCTTCTCTTTTGAAGTAGGCGATACGATCATCGCTTATTTTGAACCCATCCATATTGACTTAACCATTATGGTAGAAGGACCAGGTATGGGAACAGTCGAATTAAATGATCAAGTTTTAGGCAGCTATCCTTGGACATCGGGCGCATTAACTTATGGCTCCGAAGTCAATTTGAGTGCTTTAGCCAATGCAGGTTTTGTTTTTGAAAACTGGACTTCTTCTCATCATGAATTTGATCCTGATCCAACCAGTAGTGATGTCACTTTTACGTTGACACAAACGGATACCATTGTCGCTCATTTCTTTGAACCCGATGCACCCGCCGATATTGTTATCATGGTTGATCCTCCTATGTCTGGAGCTGTTGATTTAAATGGTACGACTTTAACTACTTATCCTACGACTACCAGTTTTTTAGTAGGCGAAAATATTAACTTGGGAGCCTTAGCCAATACAGGCTATGAATTTGGTTTTTGGACAATGAATAATAATACGCCTTTACCTGATAATCTTTCAGAAAATATCGGTGTCAATTTAGCAGGAAGCGATACCATTGTCGCTCACTTTAGTCCAGAAGCCCTACAAGTAACCATCTTAGTTGATCCGCCTTTATCGGGCAATGTATCCGTTGATGGTATTGAGTTATCCAGCTATCCTTGGACCAATGGCTTTGTTTACAATGACGAGATTGGTTTAGAAGCCATCGCCTCTTTGGGTTATGTTTTTGAAAGTTGGGAGCTAGTCAATAATACGATTGCTCCCTCTGCCAATAATGCACAAGGTGGCGTGATCTTAACCAGTAGTGATACCATCATTGCTCGTTTTTCTACCCAAGTTTTCAATCTCAATGTTAATGTAGAACCACCACTTTCGGGAGATGTTGAAGTAGAAGGAAGTATTTTAGGGACTTATCCGTATAGCCAAGATTATGCAGGAGGCATTAATTTATTTCTCAATTCTATTGCGGCGGATGGTTATCAATTTGATAGTTGGACTTGGAACACGAATACCAGTGAAGATGAGACTTTAGCTCTTATCATGGATGAACCGATCTCTGTAACGGCTTATTTTTCTTTGACTCCAGCGACGATTACGGTTGTTATCCCAGATGAAACGACAGGTAATGTTTTGGTCAACGGCGAATTGCCAGATAGTTATCCTTATGAGGTTGAAATTCCTATTGGAGACTTGCTTAATTTATTGGCGGAAGCGGCTGATGGTTATGTATTTGATCACTGGGAATTGAACAACAATACTTTAGAGGATGCGACTTTGGAAGAAATTGCGCTGGCGATACAGGAAGGGGATGTCATTACGGCTATCTTTGTAGAACAACCTCCTGAATGTGCGCTCCATGTTCCAACGGCTTTTTCTCCAAATGGTGATAATGTCAATGATATTTTTAAATTGGTCAATAACTTCTGTACCATTGATGGTTATCAAATGAAAATCTTTAATCGTTGGGGCGAGTTGGTGTATTCTACGAGAGATATGGATTATGGCTGGGATGGTGTAAACGCAACAGGTATGGGCAACTATGTTTGGGTGATGGAGTACTCGGTCTT
>JAHDBB010000593.1 GCA_020630635.1 Chitinophagales bacterium | reverse complement strand
CTAGCCCCGATAGAAGTGGTATCGCCAAATTGAAATGGCTAAGGGGTTCGGGTGGCTTGGCGATAAGAACGGATAGCGGGACTTTCTATGACGACGAAGCAATAAACCCTTCGCTTCTCTATTAATATTCTTTGAGCAAATAGATGTTTAGAGAAAATGAAACGTTCTTCAAAAGTTCAATCGTTGTCACTCAATCATTTTGAATAAGTTTCATTTTCCATCTATTAGTCAAAGAATCATACCAAAAGAAGAATAGGATTCTTAGGATTATGTCGAAATTAATAGGATTTCAGTTTTTGTATTGAAATTCAGGAAACGAACCACAACTATGGACAATTGACCATCGACTATGGATTTCTTTCCAACAACTCCTTCACCAAATTTTCTAACTCTTTGACTCTCGCTTCTAACTGGGGAAGTTGGCGGACTTGTGCCATTGTTTTGTAAGACTCTCTAAAATGAGTAGCAGGTGTACCATTCCATGACTTACCTTTCTCCTTGATGGTTTTAGACACACCACTTTGAGCATTGATTTTGGAACCTTCTGCAATGGAAATGTGTCCGACAAAGCCAACTTGACCACCAACCATACAGTTTTTGCCAATTTGAGTGCTGCCAGAAATGCCTGTTTGGGCAGCAATCACCGTATTTTCTTCGATGATGACATTGTGAGCCACTTGTATGAGATTGTCCAGTTTTACCCCGTCTTTGATGATGGTAGAGCCAAAGGTTGCCCGATCAATACAAGAATTGGAGCCGATTTCTACCTTATTGCCTATGATCACATTACCAATTTGAGGGACTTTTTGGAAAGTGCCGTCATTTTGGGGAGCAAAACCGAAGCCATCGCTGCCCACAATCGTGCCTGAATGGATGATACAATCCGAGCCTATTTTACAATTTTTATAAACCTTGACTCCTGCATAAATAATGGTGTTGTCACCAATTTCGACATTGGGACCAATGTAGGCTTGCGGATGAATCTTGACATTTTTACCCAGTTTGACTTGTTTGCCAATATAGGCAAATGCGCCCACATATAAGCCTTCTTCACAAGTGGCACAGTCGGCTATAAAAGATTGAGAATCAATGCCTTTGGAATGTTGTCCATTGTGCATTTGGTCAACAGTGTGAAGTAATTCTGAAAAGGCTAAGTAGGGATTGGGAACTCGTACTAAACTGGCTGCAATGGGGTTTTTTAAGACCAATGTTTCGGGTACGATCAACACAGAGGCTTGGGTGGTGTAAAGGAAGGACTCGTATTTGGGATTGGCTAAAAAGCTAAGGCTGCCGACTTGGGCTTGCTCAATCTTGGCGATGGTGTGTACGGATGCTTTGGGGTCGCCGTCAACGGTCCCGTCTAAAAGTTCTGCTATTTGTTGTGCGGTTAGTTCCATATATTGTTCTCAACGAAAACCCAGTGAGGTGGGTTGGTTTTGTGTTTGTTAAAACTAAATTTATAACTTTTCGATTTCTTCTTTGGTCAAACCAGTAGATTCTATGATAATTTGTATAGCAATTCCATTGTCTTTTAGAGCTTTGGCAATGCTTTCTCTTTCTGTTTGTCTTACTTTTTCTTCTGCTTCAAATTTGAGTGTTTCAGCGATACTGGCTTGATAGTGTAAGTTGTCTAAATAACGTTCATAGGAACGTCTATCTTTATCTGGTAGATTGGCTATTCTTAGTTTTTTATTTGCCTCTTTTAATCCTTTTGCCTTAAAATTATCTTTAATCTCGCTATTTTTGAAAAAATAAATCCATTCATCTAAGGTATCTTTTGCCAAATCATTGAATTGATTGACTTTTATCAGATAAATTTCTGGATACAACTCTTCAATTTTATCTTTTTTGAACAACTTTTTTTGACTTGGAGTCAATTCTAATTCATCCTTTTGATGGAGACCATAAAATTTGGTTTCACCTTTATAGATATAATCTTTTCCCTGTCCCAGATTGAAATAGATAATATTGATGGAGATAACTTTTTTGACTTTAGAATAGGGTTGTCCTTCCTTTACATATTCGACAATGGCTTTGGAAATTCCATACAATATTCTCAAAAAGTAGTCTAACTCATGAGAATTTTGAATTTCAATGATAATTAATTCCTTTTTGCTATTTTCTACCAATAAATCTACTCGATTAAATTTATCGTCTTCACTTTCTTGATTCCCTTCACTTTCTAAAATGGCGTTAATTACAATATCTTCTTCAATCAATTCAGATAAAAAGCCCTCCAGTATTCCAAAATTGGCTTTATCTCGAAGAAGACGTTTAATTGCCCAATCAAATCGAATATGTTTTCTAGACATTTTATTTGTTTATAAATCTAATAATTCTTTCGGATAGCAAAGATAATACTTTACAACAGGAGCAGATAATAATTGGATATTTAACTGGTCAGAAGCATAGGCAATATCTAAAATCTCCCCGTTTTTGAACAAGATATTGATTTTATCTTCTTTGTGTGAATAAGCACTATTGCTAGTCGCATCGGTAAAGACGAAATAGTCTATATTGGTTTCTTCTAATTGATATTTTTCTTGTACTTTTTTTCGCAATTCGGTGATTCGATTGTAGCCAAAAGCCTCCTTTTGCAATTCGATTTTAAACAATTTTCGTTGAATGATGCTATGACTTAACTTTGAAAGGATCAAATCAGGGTGTTTTTGCCAAATTTTCATAGAGACATATAAATCGGTATCGTCTAAATTGGCGTAATGTTCTAAGACTTTGGGGTTTTGTCGAAAATCTTCAATGGTTCGGTCTTGTTCCATAAAAAAAGCGAGTGCTGGAGTCATAAAAAGTTCGCTTCCTTGTCTTGCCAACTCTTTGGCTCTCATCAGGACTTTGACCAACATGACTTCTGCACATAAGACGGTTTTATGTAAATAGACTTGCCAATACATCAAGCGTCTAGAAATAATGAATTTTTCTATCGAATAAATTCCCTTTTGTTCAACGACCAATTCATCGTCTTTGACATTCAACATCTTAATGATTCGATCATAGCCGATGACTCCTTCATGTACGCCTGTAAAGAAGCTATCTCTTGTCAGATAATCCAATCTGTCCATATCCAATTGACTGGAAACGAGTTGATGTAAGAACTTTTTGGGATAATTTCCTTCAAATATTTTAATGGCCAAAGAAAGTCTTCCTTTAAATTCTTCATTGAGGCGTTCCATAAATAGGGTAGAAACGTCTTCATGTTCGATTTTTTCTAAGATGGTATGTTCTAAGGCGTGGGAGAAGGGACCATGTCCGATATCGTGTAATAAAATGGCGATGGTGACGGCTTCTGCCTCTTCCTCACTGATTTCGACTCCTTTGGCTCGCAAGACTTCAATCGCTTGTACCATCAAGTGCATGGCTCCCAATGCGTGATGAAATCGAGTATGTAAGGCTCCTGGATAGACATAGGAGGTCAGCCCCAATTGTTGGATTCGTCGCAATCGTTGAAAGTAGGGATGTTCCATCAAGTCGTAAATAATTTCGTAATTGATGGAAAGGAATCCATAAACAGGGTCGTTGATTATTTTCTTTTTATTCATTTACACAAAGATAAAGATTTTATAAGGAATGTTTTTTTGACGTAAAATGGCAATAAAGTAGCGCACAAAAAAGTTTTTATTCCGTATTTAAAATAGTGACAAGTGATTAGTGACAGGTGGCTTTGGGTGATTATTTGTTTTTCTCTTCATACTTATTTTTGGAGAGAAAGGTTATGACTCTTTCATCGCAATGGGTCTCCCTGCTATCCGTTCTCATTCGTGTGGCTAGGTTTTTCTAAGCCAACGCTTCACACGAATACCACTACTATCAGGTCTAGCTGGATTTGGAAAGAACTTCTTAGTGCCAGTATTTTTTGCTATGTAAAAAACTATATTTTTAAACTCAACTTAATCTATAAACATTATTCTTACTTTTGCACCTGTATTGGATTCTTTGAAAAATTTATTCTGTTCAAATGTGATGAACAGATGCAATCTGTTCCTACGTTATTTTGTATTAATGGAAAACTTTTATTTTTCAAATATTCCTA
>JAHDBB010000592.1 GCA_020630635.1 Chitinophagales bacterium | reverse complement strand
GCGATACTCAGGGCAATTACCTAACCAAAACTAATTATGAAAAACATTTACAGTTGTTTTTACGGTAGGTATTTGCCAGAGGTTTCATTTTTGTGCATTTTTATTAAAAAAAAATAAATAGGGAAATATGTTGGAGGTTTTGTTGAGTGAAGCACCAAAAATAAGTTAGCTTATATTAGATACTTGTTGAAAATTATAATTTTTGGAATTTTTTGAGCAAGGTAGGAATATTAAGAAGGTCCATAAATGAAGAAAGCCTGAGTGAGATACTCACCCAGACTTTCTTCAACCAAAACTATTATGAAAAATACTTACAATGCGAATATATAGTAAATAATCTTGTGTCGCTTGATACCGACCATATTTTGAATATTTAGCCACTCTTTTTAACAAAAATTAACAGTTTTTTGATTTTTTTAACAAATTATTTTTCAGATAGAAACTTTAATATAATCGTTAAATTGTCAAGATCTAAAGTTGAAAAATCATCCAGTTCGCTACTGTCAATATCTAAAATAAATTGGACTTTATTGTCAATTATTAGAGGTATTACCAACTCTGAACGAGAAAGGCTGCTACAAGCTATGTGTCCTTCAAATTGATCTACATCAGGCACCAAAATTGCTTCTTGCCTTTGGACGCAAGTACCACAAACCCCATTGGGAACCTTAATACGTGTACAAGCAACAGGTCCTTGAAAGGGTCCTAAAACCAATTCTTCCCCTTCTACTCTATAAAAGCCTACCCAGTGAAAACCAAGTGATTCTTTGATCAAAGCTGCTATATTAGCCATATTCGCAATAAGATCAGGTTCATCTTTGACCAACTCTTTAGCTTGACTTATTAATAAAGGATAAATTTCTTTTCGACTAAGATTGGTGTCTATATTAACAGAATGTTCCATATTTACATTTTTGAGTATTCATTCAAATAAAACAGGATTTATCTTTACACTTTCGCATCTCTTTTTGCAATTTGCACTTGTTTTTCTTCCCTTCGTTCCTTCTCATTTAATTCGTTGTCAAATGCGAGAACAATGTGTTTGACTAATTTGTGTCTCATCACATCGTCTGCCGTCAATTTCAATACGCCAATTCCTTTGATATTACTCAATAGTCGAACGGCATGCATCAATCCAGATTTCTGGTTACGAGGTAAGTCAATTTGTGTGACATCTCCTGTAATGATACATTGTGCGGTCGGTCCAATACGGGTTAGCAGCATTTTAATTTGCGAAATGGTAGCGTTTTGGGCTTCATCCATAATAATGAAGGCATTGTTTAAGGTACGTCCCCTCATATAGGCTAAAGGCGCAATTTCAATCACTCGATTGTCCATTAAATATTTGAGCTTGTCGGGTGGAAACATGTCATCTAAAGCATCATATAAAGGACGTAGATAGGGATCTATCTTATCTTTTAAGTCTCCTGGTAAAAAGCCAAGGCTTTCGCCTGCTTCAACTGCCGGACGAGTCAGGATGATACGTTTGACTGTCTTGTTTTTCAATGCTCTCACTGCCATCGCTACCGCTGTATAGGTTTTACCTGTTCCGGCAGGACCAATGGAAAAAATAATGTCATTGTCCTTAATGATTTCCAGCATATTGCGCTGGTTTTTGGTTCGAGCCTTGATGACCCGTCCATTGCGTCCATATACGATAATATCTTTATCATCATTGGCCACTTCTACCTCATTGGGTTCGTTACCATCCAACATTGCTTCTAAATTACTGATGGAAAGCTGACCGTATCGTCTTAGAAAGTCGGTCATCGTCTCTACTGTATCTTCAAAATATTTTAAATCATTGTCTCCACCTGAAGCCATTATTTGGTTGCCACGTGAGTTGATTTTTAAGCGGGGAAACGCTCGTTTAACCATTTTAAATTTTTCGTTGTTTACTCCAAAAAATTCGTGTAAGCTCACGCCTTCTACGTTGATTCTTGCTTCTCTCAAATGTATTGATTTTAAAATTGTGATGGATTTAATTATTAGTGGGGATAGCTGATGGTGACAAGCGATTTTCTCTTTGTTAGGTATTTTTCTTTTGGAGAGAAAGGTTTGTCTTTCATCGTTATGCAGGGTCCCGCTATCTGTTCTTATTGCTGCTCTAGCTTTTGAGAACAGATGCTATCTGTTCCTACATGCCTTTCTTCGCAGCAATACCACTTCTATCGGGTCTAGTCTGCATGGTTTCAACGTTTATCCTCTATTGTAAAGTACTTATTAAATCCTAAAAATTGTTTTTCAATGTGACGATTTAAATTTGAATAGGTGACACTTTTCTAGTAATGACCTGTAATTAAGTAATAATATTTCATGATATGTTGTTGAATTGACGTGAAGTCGGTTAAATTAAATATGAGATGATTCGTGTTTTTCTTTTTTCTCTGGTCAAAGATTTTATGGGAATTTAGGGAATTTTGAGAAGTCTCTTTTTCTTTTTTCCAAAAAGGCATTTCTTCCTTCTACTGCTTCATCGGTTCCATAAGCCAATCGGGTTGCTTCTCCTGCATATACTTGTTGTCCTACTAATCCATCATCAATGAGATTGAATCCAAATTTTAACATTTTAATGGCTGTGGGACTTTTGGTCATGATTTCTTGCGCCCAATCATAGGCAACTTGCTCTAGCTCTTCGTGTGGTACGACTTTGTTGACCATTCCCATTTCATAAGCTTCTTGGGCAGAATAGTTGGCTCCTAGAAAAAATATCTCTCTTGCTCTTTTTTGTCCGACTTGGCGGGCTAAATAGGCGGAACCAAAACCACCATCAAAGCTTGCTACATCAGCATCTGTTTGTTTAAAAATGGCGTGTTCTTTACTGGCAATCGTCAGATCACAAACGACATGCAAACTATGTCCACCACCAACCGCCCATCCTGGTACGACTGCAATGACGACTTTATTCATGAAACGGATTTGACGCTGAACATCTAAGATATTAAATCGGTTGATTCCGTTTTCTCCTTTGTAGCCTGTATTGGATCGAACTCGTTGATCTCCTCCTGAACAAAAAGCCCATCCACCATCTTTGGGTGAAGGTCCTTCTCCAGTAATCAACACCACACCAATTTCTTGACTTTCATGACAAATAATCAATGCTTCCCACAATTCGTCAACTGTTTTGGGTGTAAATGCGTTTCGACATTCTGGTCTATTGAAGGCGATTCTTGCGACACCATTTAAGGTCTTGAAAGTGATCTCCTCGTATTCTTTTTCCGTTTTCCATTCTAGATTGGTCATAGTTTATGTGTTTTAAGTTTTATTTTTTATAAAACCATCTAATAAGCAAAAAGTTTTTTTACTTATCAGATGATTTAGTAGATTATTCGTTAAAAGCCTACTCCGAAGTGTAGGGCAGCAGAAAGGGCAAAAGGTCCTCCGCTTCCCCATCGTACGGGTAATACAAATTCAGCAAATACAGGAGTGTCACCAAATGAAAAACCTTTGTTCAATAAAGGTGTTACTCCATATCTTCCTCCTCCGATTTCATAAGCAGCTCTGGCTCCAAAGGTCAGTTTGTCGCCAATGCCCCATAAAAATCCTGGATGTACCAGAAAGGAAATGTCATCGCTATTGCCATTGGCAGAAATGAATGGTACAAATTCTGCATCGAAAGCAAACTTTTCATTTTTACGAACCGTCAAACCGATTGGAAAACCAATGGTGTAAGGGTCAAAATGATCGTTGATTTCTCCGTCTGCTAACGTGACGATTGGCTGTACAAACCCAAAGTGTCCCCCTACTGTATTTTGGGCTTGGGTTTCTTGGGTATTAACTGCTAATAATACAATTAAGCTTAGTAGTAAGCTTTTCACGAGTAGTTTCGTACTACTGATCATAGTTAAAAAGTGTTTTGGATGAAAAAAATAAGTTAACTGTTAAACTATGAAAGCGGAAGGTTAGTGAAGCAACAAAAATAAATTATCACTTCACTTAGTGAAACAACAAAAATAACTTATTCCATGTGACATCGACATTTTCCGATTTTTTGCGTTGAAAATACTCGTCGTAGCCCTGCTATGACTGCGTTTTTCGTCGAGTCGTCG
>JAHDBB010000591.1 GCA_020630635.1 Chitinophagales bacterium | reverse complement strand
TTTAGTAAAAGTCCTAATTGGGTTTCAACTGTGGTGGTGGATCGCTGCAATAAATCGGGCGTTCCTGTTCTCGCCTCCACTAAAACCCAATCCACCATATCGACTGAAATATCCAGTAAACTTTCGCCTCCTTCATAGTTGTAAGGAGCATTCTCATAGACTGCTCCATTGGGAATGTAGTCATTGAGAAAGGTGTGCATTTGTCCCAAATTGGAATTATAAGCTCCTTCTAAATAGACTTTGAGGCTTCCAAAAGAGGCGGTAAAGCCATTTGAATTATCACAAGCGGTCTCTATTTCTGTAAAACTATTACAACCTGTATTGTTATTTTGAATTTCCAAAGTATCAAAACCTACGTTCTCTCCCCAATCTGAAATAATACAACAATCTGATAAGTTAGAGTTATCCTTTATTATGATATTGGGTCCATAACTCAAATTTGATAAATCTTCAATATCTGTAAGATTGGGACAAAACTCAATAGTAAAATAGTTATTAATTGTTGTAAGATTTATAAGCCCACTCACATCTTGTATTCCTAGATTTGACAAGGTTAAAAATCCTACTTCATTTACACTCAATAATCCGTTAATATTGGTCATTGCTGGATTATTTCTAATCTTTAGATTACTTGCATAAGGTATATTGGCTAAAGCTAAACCATCTACATTTTGTAAAGAATCATTGTATTTAATTGAAATATAACTACATCCCAAATATGTTAGATTGGACAAACCATTTATATTCTGTAAAGCATTATTGTATTCTATTAACAAGCCGTCTGTCTCTATTCCTATAGAGTCAACACTCATCAGACTATCTATATTTTGTAAGGAATTATTTTCTGTAATTTGAAATTTTTTTTTAATAATGCTTAATTCTGTTAGTCCATTGATAGTTGCAAGCTGGGGATTTTCATGAATCCTAAAGTCTTCATGGATTCTTTCTAAACTATTAAAACCATTTACATTTACTAATTCAGCATTACTCATAATAGTAAAATCCCTGCCCACTTGAGTAAGGCTATCAAATCCATCAACTATTTCAAGAATTTGATTACCTCGAATAGATATATCTTCTCCAACTTCTATTAAATTAGGAAAAGCATTTAAGGTTTCTAAGCTAGTATAGCTTATCACTAAGCTTCCAATATAATTAATAAAGGCAAGACTATCTAAGTTTTCAATATCTGAACCAGTTATTTTAAGTTTTCCTTCGATTTCTGTACATCCATACTCACTTGGGAAGCTATCTATTTCAGCTTGTGATGATAATGTAATATTGTAGCATCCACCATCACCATCAGCCCATAGATTGGTTGGTATATATAGACAAATAATGATACATACAAAGATTTTTTTGAGAATAGTACTCATAGATTGTAGTTTTTTTAGTTCACGAATATGTTTATTAATGCCTACAAAACTATCAGTATTCTCTTTAATAATCTCACCTAATTCTCCCCAATCTATGGATCGAAAAAGGACAAAATACTTTATCAAGCTATTGATTAACAGCTTTTTAACATTTGGCATAAACCAATACTCCAAAAGACGGTTATTACCTGTTTTTTTATTTTTAGGAGAGAAAGGTTATTACTCTTTCATCGCAATAGGGCTTCCTGCTATTCGTTCTTATTGCTGCTGCTACGCCACACCCACGCCCATCCACAAACGCAGCAATACCACTACTATCAGGTCTATACAAGCAAGGACACAACTACTTTCACTCTGTATATTTTACCAAAATCCAAAGATACTATTCAATGATTTAAAGGATAATAAAAGGGTGACTCCAATTACAACTATACCTAAAACGTTAGAAAAAAGACCATTAACAAAGTTGCCCATTATTTTTTTAGTATTGGCAAGATACAGCAAATATATCACAATAAAAGGAAGTAAGATAGCATTGGTAATTTGAGCAAATTTAATGATTAAAACTCGTTCTACATCGGTCACTGCTACTAAAACTCCAATCAATAAAATGGTCATCCAAACAGCTCTAAATTTCCAATTGGTTTCATCGTCCGACCAAGCAAATAGTCCTTTCGCTGCATAAGCGGCTGCCAAGGGTGCGGTCAATGCCGAGCTAACCCCTGCCGCCATCAAGCCAATTCCCATCAACCATTTAGCTCCTTGTCCAAAAACAGGCTCTAACTGTATCGCTAAGTCTTTGGCAGATTTCACCTCATTGACCACACTACTAGAACTCGCTGCGGTAATAATAATCAAGATAGAAATTAACCCGCCTAAAATAATGGATGCTGTATTTTCGATTCGTAAATCTTTCAAAGAAGCTTCTTTATCCCATTTTTTCGAGATGGTAGAAGCATGTAAAAACAAATTATAAGGCACTACTGTTGTTCCCACAACGGCAATTATCAATAAGAAGTTATCACCCGATATTTTTTGAGGAATAAAGCCTTTTAAGATGGCATTTATATCGGGTTTCACCGTAAATGCCGTAATCAAAAAACAGATACTCATCACAATCACTAAGCCTATCAAGATTCTTTCGATCCATTGGTATCGTCCCACCAATATCAAGGCAAAACATAAAACTCCAATCACAATGGGAAAGCCTTTCCATTCTCCGATAATCAAGTCTAAACCCAAAACCCCACCTGCAATATTCCCCGCTTCATAGGCAGCATTTCCAATCAAAATAGCTCCAATCACTAAGAAAAACACGATATATCGACTAATTCCTTTGGTGAATTGACGGTTAAAAGCTTCTCCTAAACCTTGTTGTGTTGCCCATCCTAAACGGGCTGCCATCTCTTGCAAAACAATGGTGGCGATAATCGCAAAAAGCATTGCCCATAAAAGACTGTATTGGGTTTTTACACCTACCATTGTACAAGTCGTCAAGGTTCCAGGACCAATAAATGCAGCAGCGACTAAAGTACTCGGTCCAAAGATTCTTTTAAGGCTATTCATCAAGTTCCTTTTGTGTCTTGAAGGCATACAACGCAAAAGAAGCCAGCCAATGTTGCCCTGCATAATCGCCATCGGTAATTTTTGAGAGCGAATAATCCAAATGCTCTGTCGCTAAATTGTAAGCATTGGTATTGTCTTTGAGTGGATAGAGACACCACGCTCTTGAAAAGTTTAAGCCGTCTAAATGTACGAGTTTTCCATCTGAACGATCTAGGATTTTACCTGGTTCTAGCTTTAGATTTTTTTGATCTAAGTCAGGCAAAAACTTCGCTGACCATTGGGTAAATTCACCATCATCTAAGACTTTTCGCATAATATCTAATTCTTGGAGACAGGGAGATAAAAAGTCGTATCCACTCGGTTCCCAAGAGATGGGACAATCCATGTCTTTACTGTAAAATCTCAAAGCACTTTCTTTGATGATTTGTGAGAGGGCTGTATCCTTTACTGTCTTTGCGTAATCGTAGGCAAAGCTTAATCCAAAGGCTGTGTTGGTGTGTTCCCCTACTCGAATGGGGTAATAGAGTTTGGGCAAATATTCGAGGTAGGCTTTGGAAATATAATCGGCTAAAGGTTGTAGATTTTTATGCCATTTTTGGGCATTGGGGTTATCCCATGTGTAAAGTTCTTCTTGGAGTTTGAGTAGCCACGCCCATCCGTAGGTTCTTTCAAAAGACTTGGATTCTTTGTTGAGTGAAAAGTAGGCGACTTCTTTTTGGATATTTTCGGCTGTTAGGTTTTCGTTGAGTTTTTGGATGATTTCATCTCGTTTGTCTAATTTGGGGAAGGTTTTTAGTAGGTAGATAAGAGACCAGTGTCCATGTACGGCTGAATGCCAGTCGAAACAGCCATAAAAGGCGGGATGGTGTTCGATGGGCATTGCTAGGTCTTCGGGTTTGGCGATGACGATCCCTGATTTATAAGGTAAGGGCGTTTGGATACATTCTAAGGGTAGTTGGGCTAGACGATTGGCTTCTTGAAGGTCTAATTCGGGTTTTTCTGTTGGCTCTTTGGGAGATGTATAAATGAATAGGGAGCTTATTAGTAATAGGAGTAGGTAGTTTAGGTTCATATCTTGATTGGTTTAGGTTTTTTAAATTATCAAGATAGGGATTTTTTA
>JAHDBB010000590.1:1818-4062 GCA_020630635.1 Chitinophagales bacterium | reverse complement strand
ATATATTAAAAAATCTCTTTGTTGAACTTGTACACCTTATTTCTCAACCATTCCTAACTTTTTTGTTCATTAAAATATTGTTTTTTTAGGAGAGAATAGATATGAAAGTCCATAGTTGATGGTCAATAGTCGATGGTTGCGGTCTTTCAAAATTTTTTCTTTTAGGAGAGAACGGCAAGTCACTTCGTCGTGACGGGTCTCCCCGCTATCCGTTCTTATTCGTGTAGCCCACGTTTTAGGAAGCCAACACTTCCACACGAATACCACTACTATCGGGTCTAGATGGTTGAGGTCAAAACCTATAGTAACTGAACCGTTTAGAATTTAGAGATTAAAACTTAGAATTTAATCCATTCGGGTCTAGATGGTTGAGGTCAAAACCTATAGTAACTGAACCGCATTAGAACTTAAAAATGTAGAATTTAATCAAAAAATGTTTGTGTGAATTAATAATTTACTGGCACTAAAGGTGGTGTCCCAATCCAAATAGACCCGATAGAAGTGGTATCGCTGCTCGAAGCCAAGCACAGATACAAGGCACTTTCAAAGTGCCTTGTATCTCAATCAGGTTCGCAGCGATAAGAACGGATAGCGGGACATTCCACAACGACGAAGCAAGAAAATATCGCTCCCAAAAGAAAAAATCACCAAACGAACTGCATTGATAATTAATCATTCACCATTCACCATTATAGATTCCACTCCTAAAAAACAGACATAGAAAAAAATTATACCATTATGAATACAAGACTCATTTTAATAAAAAAATATTGGATAGTTCTCCTTTTGCTACTCGTCAGTTTTGCAGGACTACAAGCACAAGGTTGGCTACAAACATATGAGGGAGATATTTTACCAGGTTCGGTATCTCCACCATCAGGCAGCAGCGATTTAATTGAAAAACTATTGAAAACACCCGATGGTGGATATTTAGGTTTTTCAGTAGGGCATTTAGGAGGAAACGTAGCTCCTGTTGAACGAAGACTTAACTTTTTAAAAACAGACCAATGGGGCAATCAACAATGGCGTTCAGATATATCTTCTCCATATAGCCAATTTAATGGAGAAGGGCCTGGGGAACTATCTACGATAGATGGGGACGTAGCTGTTACCCCAAAAGGAGAATACTTAGTAGCTATATCAGGGCTACTCACAATTGAGTATGACCATACACAGTATTTAAGAATATATAAGGTCAATGCTGATGGGCAATCAGCGAATGTTATTTTGCAAGTAGATGTCAATATCACCGCTAATCCAACAGAAAATAGCTATTTATACTTGGATACAGAAATAGAAATGACTCGAACTACTGACAATAATTATGTAATTGCTATATGGACTCCTAATGCTTGTGGAGGTTGTGATGCAGGCAATTGGTATGTCGTTAAAATAAATGAAGATGGAGAAGTGATTTGGGAAAATGAAATACCTTTGTTACCAGCTTCTGGAGACTTGATAGATTTTGAGGATGTCAATTACAAACATTTTACAGTTGATGAATTAGTGCCAATGGATGATGGAGGTGTTGTATTGGTCGGGCATCACTCAAAAGCATACCGTTTTCTTCGATTAGATAGTGATGGTAACATTGTTTGGCAACAAAAACATGAAAGTCAGCCTGACGGAGCTGATGATGGAGTTGAAGTCGGAACATTTGAGTATGAAGAATTTTTTGATATTGATAAAATACTCAATGTGATGATTAGAAATGATGGGTATCTTGTCTTAGCATCCAATAATTTTTATCACGGCACTTATTCATTTTCCATAGAACATGTAGATATATCTAATGGCTTATTAGAACATCAGGATTATTTGTTGTACGCCAATCAACAGGATTATAGTAAAAACGTACGCAATATCTGTATGCTTCCCGATAATTCGTATCGAATAGTGGATGTTGTAGAAGATCCAGTAAAACGAGCCAATGGAGAAGAATGGTTGGAACTTCAGGTTCAAATTATGGATGCAGGAGGGGCAGCTTTTACAGATGTAGTTGTTTACCCCATATTCAATTCAGCCTTATTTGCAGATGTACCTAGCGCAAGTATTTATGCTTATTATGCAGGAATTACATATGATAATGGAGATTTGGTTATTCATGGACGAGGGACTTTTTATCAAGACAATGACGCATGGAATTTACCTTTTTTATTGAAGGTCTCTCCCAACGGCAGCTTATTTAATAGCCAAATATGTGGTACGATTTACAAAGACGACAACCAAAACTGTGAAAATGAT
>JAHDBB010000590.1:0-1718 GCA_020630635.1 Chitinophagales bacterium | reverse complement strand
CGTTGTTTTGATAACGTTTATACCATTCAATATTGCAATGAAGGAACGATTACAGGAGAAGATGCTTACATAGATTTGGTTTTTGATGAAGTCGTGGTAGTCGATAGCTCTTTATTGGATTATCAAGACTTAGGCGATCATGTATATCGTTTTGAATTGGGTGATGTTGAAGTCAATGAATGTGGCTTTTTTAAGGTTTATGTGACGGTAGATTGCGAAACGCCTTTGGGAATAACAGCCTGTAATGAAGCCCATATTTACCCAGATGATTTTTGTGGAGACCTCAACAGCTTATGGGATATGTCAGATATAGAAGTAGAAGCAATGTGTGAAGGTGATTCTGTTGCTTTTCTTTTACGCAATGTGGGCGAACCTATGATGCAAGCTCGTTCTTATTTGGTGTACGAAGACGACTTATTAGAGAAAGTGGGAGATTTTTGGTTAGACGAAAATGAGGAAATGGTGGTGAGACATGCTGTGCTAGATGGCGCAACTTATCGTTTGATCGCTGAAGAAGATGAAGAAACACCACAAAATGATTATGAGCAAGCCATCGTTGAAATGTGCGGAGATGATCCTTTTTCAACAGGTTTTGTGACAACGACTTTCCAAGCAGATGGCGATATTTTTGAAGATGTCGATTGTCAAGAAATCATCGGCTCTTTTGATCCCAATGATAAGTTGGTCGTTCCCAGTGGAGTAGGAGAGGAGCATTATGTCAAATCGGATGACGAATTGGAATTTACGATTCGTTTTCAAAATACAGGAAATGATACAGCCTTTACGGTTTACATCATTGATACTTTATCGAATTTACTGGATATGCACAGCTTTGAAAGTGGAGCAAGTAGCCACGACTATACAGTAGAAATAATGGAAGGCAACATCATTCGTTGGCAATTTGATAACATCTATTTACCGGATAGCAATATCAATGAACCTGCTTCTCATGGCTTTGTGAAGTTTCTCATTTCCCCCAAAGACGACATAGAGCAAGGTAGCGTAATTACCAATCAAGCAGGCATCTATTTTGACTTTAATGCACCGATTATAACGCCCCAAGTTTTCGTGACGGTCTGTGACGATTGTACTTGGCAACAAAAAACTCGTTATGTCCAAAGTCGTATCTTTTTGGAAGGAGCCTACAACGAAAGTATAGGAGAAATGAATGCCAGTTTAGGAGATTTGATTCCGCTTCCACAAACCTATCGAGGGCTTCCATACACTTATTATGGTGATGAAGAATTAACCGAAATACCAGAAGAAATGGTCGATTGGGTCTTAGTCGAATTACGAGAAGGCAATCCACAAATATCAGGCGAAAAAGGTACGGAAGTGATCGAACAACGAGCAGGTCTTTTGATGAATAATGGCTGGATTCTGGATTTGGATGGCGAAACGCCTCTGGCATTTGAAAAAGCGATCTTTGGCAAAGACTACTACTTCTGCATTCGCCATCGAAATCATTTAGATGTTTTGAGCGCATACCCAACAATGGCAGCAGATAATATGATCTATGATTTTACTTTGAATGTAGATCAAGCCTTTGGAAGTGAGCAAATGAAGGAGAGTGAAAACGGTGCGTTTATGCTACACGCAGGAGATTTTAATGGCGATGGTATTATTCAATTGACGGATTATGATGTGTGGGTGGCTGACCCTGCGGAACTCAATGCTTATGAAAATGCGGATGGAAATTTAGATGGTGTGATCCAACT
>JAHDBB010000589.1 GCA_020630635.1 Chitinophagales bacterium | reverse complement strand
GACTATCGACTATCGACTATCGACTATCGACTATCGACTATCGACTATCGACCATCGACTATCGACCATCAACCATCAACTCAAAAAAACCTTGCATCTGAACTAAAAAATTATTAAGTTTGTTACAAACCCCAGATACATAAACAAAAAATGAATTCTTCAACAAAACAGACCAACTTTAAAGGTCATTTCATTCCTACCCAATCCTTATTCCTACTGCTGCCGTTGTAGGCAGATACTTATTTTACATACTCCAACCTCATGAGGTAAACCCACCTCATTGAATCCTTTTGACACCAATCATCGTTATGACATATTGATGAGTTAGCCCATTTTATATAAAAAAATAAAAGGGATTAACTAACTTTGTCGCCGATTTCCAAAAAGACAGGAAAAAAAGGTAAATACCATGCAAGATAGACCTGATAGCAGTGGTATGCCCCAAAGAAAAGCTTTTGTAGGAACAGATTGCATCTGTTTTAAGGCATTTTTGGGGCATAAGAACGAATAGCAGGGAGACCCATAACGATGAAAGAAAAACTGTTCTCTCCAAAAAAATAAAAATTATATAAAACAAAAGCCACTAGTCACTCATTTCTATTGACTATCGACTGAAAAATAAAAACCTACAATAAAAATGGAATTTAATTACACCGAATTTGAACAAAAATGGCAAAAATATTGGGAAGAAAACAACACTTACAAGGTCGAAAACAACACTGACCGCCCCAAATATTACGTCTTAGACATGTTTCCCTACCCATCAGGATCAGGCCTACATGTAGGACACCCATTAGGCTACATCGCCTCTGACATCTATTCAAGATACAAACGTTTGAAAGGTTTTAACGTCTTACATCCAATGGGTTTTGACGCATTCGGATTACCTGCCGAACAATATGCCATCAAACAAGGCAAACATCCAGCTCGAACCACCGAAGAAAACATCGCAACCTACAAAAAACAGTTGAGAAGTTTAGGGATGAGTTATGACTGGAGCCGAGAAGTAAAAACCTGTGATCCAAGCTATTACAAATGGACCCAATGGGCATTCTTACAAATGTTTGATAGCTGGTACAATCAAAACACCAATCAAGCCGAAAAGTTAGAAACTTTGGTCGCCAAGTTTGAAGCCAATGGCACAGAAGGTGTAAACGCTGCCGAAACAGAAGCGTTGAATTTTACGGCAGAAGAGTGGCAAGCAATGGATGAAACTGCCCAGCAAAAGGTCTTAATGAATTACCGATTGGCTTATTTAGACTATAGTGAAGTATGGTTCTGTCCAGCTTTAGGAACGGTCTTAGCCAACGATGAAGTCAAAGATGGCAAGTCTGAAAGAGGTGATCATGATGTCGAAAAAAGACGCTTGAGACAATGGTTTTTAAGAGTTACCGCCTATGCAGAACGCTTATTGGGAGGCTTAGAAACGGTAGATTGGAGCGAATCTATGAGAGAAATGCAACGAAATTGGATCGGTAAATCTCATGGAGCTTCTATGTTCTTTGAGATAGACGGACACAACGGCAAAACCTTTGAAATCTTTACCACTCGTCCCGACACAATATTCGGTGTGACCTTTATGGTTTTAGCTCCCGAACATGAATTAGTCCAAGAAATCACCAGTGATAGTCAAAAACAAGCCATTGAGGAATACTTGGAATATGTCAATAAACGGTCTGAACGAGAAAGAATGTCAGAGGTCAAAGTCGTGACAGGTGCATTTACAGGAGCATATGCCATCCATCCATTTACCAAAGCCAAAATCCCTATTTGGATAAGCGAATATGTATTAGCTTCTTACGGTACGGGTGCGATCATGGCCGTTCCATCCGATGACGACAGAGACAATGCATTTGCTGACAAATTTGGTATTCCCATCGTCGATATTATAGATAAATCAGACTATCCAGGAGCGACCAGAGACGATAAAATAGGGAAGATGATAAATTCTGATTTTATTAACGGTTTAGAAGTAAAGGATGCAATTAAGGTGATTTGCGATAAAGTCGAAGAGATGAAAGTAGGCAAAGCCAAAATCAATTACCGTTTAAGAGATGCAGGTTTTAGTCGCCAAAGATATTGGGGAGAGCCTTTCCCAATTGTTTACAAAGACGACTCCGAAGAAGGCGTGCCGTATGCAATTGACATCAATGAATTGCCGTTAATTTTGCCAGAAATGGAGGATTTTCGCCCACAAAAAGACGGTCAACCGCCATTGGCAAAGGCAGAACACTGGCGAAACTTAACCAATGGAACCTTTAGGGAAACGGACACGATGCCAGGTTATGCAGGTTCAAGCTGGTATTTTTTGCGCTATATGGACCCACACAATGAAGACGCATTTGTATCTCAAGAGGCATTAGATTATTGGGAATCGGTGGATTTTTATATTGGAGGCGCAGAACACGCAGTAGGACACTTGATTTATTCACGTATGTGGCATAAATTCTTTAAAGATATGTCTTTGGTCAAGACAGAAGAACCTTACAAAAAGTTGGTCAATCAAGGGATGATTCAAGGGCAATCTTTATTTATCAGTTTCTGTGAAGATGCCAAAAAGTTAGACCGTGATGGAGATGTAGTAGCAGAAATAAATGATTTCAATAAGTTCGTTTCTCATCAAATAGATGGTGGCAATGAAGTCAAAATCGACAAGGATACCTATGTCTTGGGTAAATGCAAAGAGCATCGAGTGCCGATTCATTATGCAGATGTGCATGGTCGCTTATACAAAGATCAGTTTACAAAATACATCAATGAATATAAGGAAATGACCCATGTTGATCCTGAAAAAAATGTTTGGTGGAAAGTCGATGGCAATGGGGAAGAGTACATTTTATTGAGACCCGAAGTCGAAAAAATGTCTAAATCCAAGTACAATGTCGTCAATCCCGATGATATGGTCGCTCAATATGGAGCCGACGTTTTCCGAATGTTTGAAATGTTCTTAGGACCGATTGAACAGTCTAAGCCTTGGGACACCAAAGGCATTAGCGGTGTTTCCAAATTCATCCGTAAATACTGGAACTTATCCCACAAAAATGAGGCATTCAATGTTTCCGATGATGAACCGACCAAAGAGGAATTAAAGATTTTACACCAAACCATCAAAAAGGTCGAAGACGATATTGAGCGTTTGTCCTTCAATACCTGCGTGAGTGCCTTTATGGTTTGCGTCAATGAATTGAACAGCAAGAAATGCAATAAACGATCTATCTTAGAACCTTTGACTGTATTGATGGCTCCCTTTGCACCCTACACCACCGAAGAGATTTGGCACAAATTGGGCAAGGAAGGATCGATCCATCAAGCAACTTACCCTGTATTGAATGAGGAATATATCAAGGAAGATGCTTTTGAATACCCGATCATGATAAAGGGTAAGATGAGAGCCAAGATCGAAATGTCCTTAGATTGGGATGAAGCCGCTGTCAAAGATAAGGTATTAGCCGATGAGCGAGTCCAAAAGTGGATCAATGGCGATGAAGTCAAACGTTTTATATTGGTCAAAGGACGCATCGTTAATATCGTCATTTAAAGATTGATTAGGAGAGAACGGGGAGACGCTCCGTCGTGACGGGTCTCCCCGCTATCCGTTCTCATTCGTGTGGCTAAGTTTTCCTAAGCCAACGCTTTACACGAATACCACTACTATCGGGTCTAGATTGTTTAGGAAAGTACTTCTTAGCACCAGATTTTTAAGTTCTAATACCAAAATTTAAAATTCTAAAAAGAGAAAATGGTGGCAAGATTCCATGAATAAACGGTATTTTCGCTGGTGAGAGATGTCCGAAGGACAGAGGCGGATGCACGAACTGCTTCTACTGGCACTAAGAAATTAAGACCTTCCCCAAATAGCCCTGATAGTAGTGGTATTGCTGCTTGAAGCCAAGCACAGATACAAGGCACTTTCAAAGTGCCTTGTATCTCAACCAAGCCGCAGCAATAAGAACGAATAGCAGGACTTTCTATCACAACGAAGCACTTGCCCTTCGCTCCAAAAAATAAACAAAGAAAAGATTTACATAAAAAACTGAAAAATTACCAGCCTTGTACTTGTAAC
>JAHDBB010000588.1 GCA_020630635.1 Chitinophagales bacterium | reverse complement strand
AAAAAAAGATTAACGCCCCTTCACGTCCCATTCGTCCCATCGTCACAACTTATAGTACTAAGAAAGTACAGACCTTAACTCAATAGCCCCGATAGCAGTGGTATTCGTGTAGCAGCGTTGGCTTAGGAAAACTTAGCCACACGAATAAGAACGGATAGCGGGACTTGCCAACACGACGAAGCTCCTGACCTTTCGCTCCTAATAAAAAAACATCTATTGCACAATCAACTTCTCGACTTTTAGACCTTCTACTGTCTCTACTGATAAGGAATAAATGCCAGGCTCTAAAGTCACCTCTACTTGTGTCGAAGATGCATGGACTTTTTGATCTTTTAAAAGTTGTCCAATGCTGTTATACAATTTAAAACTTTTTATTTCATTATCTGCGTTTATTGCAAAGGTTCCATTATTGGGGTTCGGATAAATTTGGGCAAGATTTCCTGTATTGATAAACTCTAAGTTGGTTGGCATAATTTCTTCCTCACAAGATTCTGTGATTTCTTCAAGAGAATTGCAACCTACAGCATTATTTTGTATGTCAACATCTTTTTGAACGACAGTTGCTAAATGAGAAGCAATGCAACATAGACTTAATACTGGATTGTCTTCTATTTCCATATCTTCCTCAATATTATTGAGTAAACTAAAGCCCTCTAAAATAGTTAAATTGTCATTGTTTTGAATCTCCATATCTTCACCAATTGACAGCAAATAATTAAACCCGTTTATGATAGAAACGTTATCATTATTGTTCAACATCAGCATTTTACCAATAGAGGTAAGCGCATCAAATCCATCTAAATTCAGTAATGAAGCATTGCTCGCCACTCGAAGTTCTCCGTCTATTGAAGTAAGCGAACTAAAGCCGTCCACATTTTCCAATGCTTCATTGTCTGTAATATAAAGCCCTTCATTGGTGGTGACTGTCAAAGCACTAAAACCATCTACATTGATCAAAGATTCATTGTGAGCAATATAGACTCCGCCTGCTGAAGTCAGCGAACTTAAACCATCTACATTGGTCAAAGCAGGACTATGATCAATAGCTATAAATTCACCAACAAAAGTAAGGGAACTCAAACCGTCTAAGTTTGTCAAAGAATGATTATTGTTTAGCAAACTTGCTGAAAGCGAATTGTATTCTCCTATCCCTAAACCTTCTCCAATCGTTGTAAGCGCACTAAAACCATCTATATTTAGTATAGAATGATTGCCTAAAATCAGAAGACTCCCTTCAATATTTGATAATACATCAAATCCATTGACCTGAAGCAAATCATCATTGTCGATAATAGACAAATCATTCTCTATAGAGGTCAAAGAACCAAATCCGTTTATGTTGTTGAGGAGTTCGTTATATTCGATGGTGATAAAATTAGCCGATGTTAGCGATTGAAATTCATCTATATTTTCAATAGATGTATGAAAAATATTCAGTTCCCCTTCTATAGCGACAATCCCTTCTAAACCCGATAAATTCCAAATACCTTCTCCTTTAATTCTTAAATCCCCTCCAATCTCTGTACATCCATAGTCTATTGCAAAGTTGTCAATCTCTTCTTGGGTTGATAAAACAATATCGCCTTCACATTGACTCCAAGTCACTTCATTTAACCCTATCAAAAGGGTTAATATTAGATATAGCTTTCTCATGTTTATGTTTTTTAGGTGTTAATTAATTTCAATAAAGAAAAACATTTTTTTGTCAAAAATACACTAAATTCAATATTTAATAAAACATTTTTAAGGCAAATCTTTCCTATTCATCCTCCAAACAAGCTTTTTAACATATCTACCAATCAGTTACTATCGGTTGAGACCTTACCCAAATAGCCCCGAATAGCATAAATTCTAATTTTTAAATCCTAAATTTTAAAACTGTTCAGTTTGTGAAGTGTACTGTCCATTCCAACTAGCCCCGATAGGAGTGGTATCGACAAGGTGTGTTGGCTAAAAGGTTTGCGAGGCTTGGCGATAAGAACGGATAGCGGGACTTTCCTGTACAACGAAGCACAAAACTTTCGCTCCTAAAAAGAAAAATAAAAAACCTTCTTTTTCAAAATAAGTCATTGATAATAAATTTATTATACTTATTATTCACCTTTGAACCATTTGTAATTCTTCAAAAAAAAGCGTATTTTTTCGCATTGGCTGTAACAAAATCAAAAGTCAGTCGTCTTGCAGTTGAATATGAACTTAGAAGAATTCAATAGAGCCGTTTTTCCGATGCAAAACAAATTATACCGTTTTGCACTCAGTATGGTCGCCAACAATGAACTGGCGGAAGACATCGTACAGGAGGCTTTTTTAAAGCTTTGGAAAACGAGAGAGAGCTTGCATGAGATATTGAATTTGGAAGCCTGGTCTATGCGAATGGTCAAGAATCTTTGTCTCGATCATTTTAAATCAAAATATCGAAAGACCATGTTGTTTGAAACCAAATATGAACAAGCATCGGTGGAGGTTACGCCCCAAAAACAAACGGAAATAACCGATACGATGCAGCAAATTAACCTGATTTTAGAAACCTTGCCCAATCAACAAGCACAAATTATTCGACTGCGAGATATGGAAGGCTATTCGTACAAAGAAATTGCTGAAGTACTAGAAATTGATATAAATGTCGTGAAGGTCAATTTACATCGTGCGAGAAAAGCCGTCAAAGTTGCATTAGAAAAAAAAGAGTCTTATGGATTATAGTCAAATAACACAACTCTTGGACAAATATTGGGAAGGCGAAACTTCTTTGGCTGAAGAAACCCAACTCAAAAACTTTTTTGCTCAAGATATTCAACATATACCAACGTCCTTGCGACCTTATCAAGCACATTTTCAGTTTTTGAAAACGTATAAAGAAGAAAATGTCGTTAGTGACACGTTTGAGGAGAAAATGATGGCAAAATTGCAAGCCGCTATGTTGGAAGAAGAGCAAGAAAAAGTAGTCAATATTCAGCCTACTATTTCTAACCTAAAAGATACAAATGAAATAAAACCGATACCTAAAAAGCAAAAATCCTTTGTTCGCCAATTGCGTCCTTTGATAAGCATCGCTGCGACTTTAACTCTCTTGATTGGTTCAATATCTTTATACATCAATTATGAGAAACTTTTTCCCCCAACCGTAGCACAAGCAGATACCAAAACGTATGTTTATGATGAAAATCATGAGACGCAAGAAGCATACGAAGCGACCAAATTTGCTTTGAGTTTATTATCAAGTAAAATGAATAGCGCTAAAAAACACTTGAAACATTTAGACCAGTTTGATAAGTCAACCAAACGCATTTTTAACCCGAAAAATAAGAAAAAATGAAACGCTTAATAGAAATTTTATTTGTCGCTGTTGCCTTTTTATGTTTATCACTCAACAGCAACGCCCAAGATGTCCAGTCCAAAGTTTTTGACATTTACGAAGAATATGCAGGCAAAGATGGATTCACCACCGTTTACATCACGCCCAAAATGTTCCAGTTATTTGCCAATATCGAAATCGAAGACGATGATGAAGCAGAAGAAGTCATCAATATTGTCAAGAATCTAAAAGGTATTCGCATCTTGGTTTATGATAATGAGGAGGAAGATGATGACGGCAATACCATCGCTTTGAAAAATTTATACAATCCGAGAAATCTGTATGATGAATTTACCAACCTTGTTCCAAGAGATTTTTACGAGGACTTAATGGTCATCAAAGATGGCGATACGGATGTCCGATTTATGGTTCACGAAACGACACCTGGCACGATTAGCGAGTTATTGATGTTGGTCGGTGATCCCGACAATTTTGTCTTCATCAGCTTGGCGGGCATTATCAATCTACGAGATATTTCTAAGTTGAGCAATTCGGTAGACATTGACGGCTTAGAGCATTTAGATAAGCTCGAAGGCAGTAGCAACTAAATCAATCCCGAACAGGAGAACACAAGAGAGAGATTAATACAAGTCAAAAAAATCTCTCTCTTTCCAACCTTTCAAAAATCATCTCGTCTTTAATTATAGATTTTTATTAGGAGCGAAAGGTTAAGTACTTCGTCGTAACAGAAAGTCCCGCTATCCGTTCTTAT
>JAHDBB010000587.1 GCA_020630635.1 Chitinophagales bacterium | reverse complement strand
ATAAGAGCGGATAGCGGGACTTTCCAACACGACAAAGCACCGAACCTTTCGCTCCAAACAAAATAAAGAAGCTGAACCGCATTACTCATTTATCATTCACAATGCAACATTATAAATCCCTCTTCGCTCCAAAAAAGAAAAACATTTTACTTCATCCTTTAGGCTGAAGCCAGAAAAGAACCAAAAAAAATCAAGAAAATCCTCTAATCCTAAAAATCCTGCTCCTAGGTAGTATGAAGAGAAAAAAATTTCCATTTCCCCCCAATAAGCTGTAACTTAATCACCCAAACCAAAATCCCCTACCATGAATTTTGAAGAACAAGTAAAACAAAAACTCCAAGACCTTACCAGAAAACAACAAGTCGCTTTTGCTTGGCGTTGTGCCATCCGAGCCTTACCCTTTTTAGGATACCAAGGCAATTTTGATTTTTGGAAAAAAGAAGATAGACAAAAATATCTCTACAGTATATTTTACGCTATAGACATTGGGAAAACTAATGCTAACACTAAAGTAGATGTTGCGCTGGCTGTTGAGACACATAGGGCTGCTAATACAGTGATTCCTTTTAACACTATCACCAGTCATTCTAATACTATTATCAATACTATTTATACTATCAATTCAGTGGTCAATCTTGATGCTATAAATGCTGCTAATGATGCTATAAATGCTGCAATTAGAGTGGATATAGACTTAACATCCATCATTTTAGAAGACCTACAAGCCATCAAAAACCAGCAGCCTTTTACCATTTCCACCATTCTTTATGGAGAGATTTGGGATAATTTTCAAACAGCCTTAAAAAAAGAAGGATGCGATTATTGGGCAGACTTGTATCAAGGTTTATTTTACAATAATTTTGCTTTGGACGAAGAAGCATTAGAAAGAAGACTCAACGTACCAGAAGAGATACGAGAACAAGGAGCTGCTGCGGTAGGACGTTATTTGACTGCTTTTAAAACAGGAGCAGAACGACTTAATGAAGCCCGTATCTTGATTTTAGGGGACAAAGGAGCAGGAAAAACTTGTGTGGCGAGAAGATTAAAAAATCCTCAAGCTGAGATGACGACAGATGAAGAAAGTACCGCAGGAGTGGATACGATTATCTGGCAGCCCAAAGGCTATGAGATGAATATACGGATTTGGGATTTTGCAGGACATACGGTGACACACGCCGTTCATCAGTTCTTTTTATCAGAGCGATGTTTGTATATTATCGTCTATAATGGACGCACCGAAGACCGCAGTCGATTGGAGTATTGGTTGGATCATATGAAAAATTATGGAGGGGATTCGGAAGCCATTATTTTGGTCAATGAAAGAGACCGACATCGTGCTAAGTTGTCTATTAATCGCCTCAAAGAAAAGTATGCCATTGATGCCTTTTATTCGTTTAATGTGAAAGATGACATAGAAAAGTTGAAGGCTTTTCAGCAATATGTAGCCGACTATATTCAAAACAAGCCCTCTTGGAAAAATCAAGAGATACCCACCAGTTATTATCAGGTCAAAGAAGCATTGGAAAAGCGTTTTAACCCCAAAGGTCAGAAAGAAGGAGAGGAGTATATTTCAAAGGCAGACTTTATGAAGATTGCCACCCAAAATGAGGTGCAAGAGCCTGAAAAGTTGTTGCAAGACCTGCATTTTTTAGGGGTAAGTTTGTGGTATAAAGATATTGACGAAGTAGAGACGTTGGTGTTGAATCCAGAGTGGATTAGTCAGGGCGTTTATACCATTATCAATTGGGCGAGTAATGCAAAGATGTATTCATTGAGCTTGGATTGTTTTGCAAAAGTATTTGAAGGGCAGCTAGACCGCTATCCTCCCAAAAAACATGCCTTTCTTTTTGAGTTAATGAAACGCTATGAGTTGGCGTATGAAACGACCCATAAACGCTTGATTATCCCACATTTATTGGAGGAAGACCAGCCTGAAAAGCTGCCCGTTTTTCCTATTGGAGAAAGTTTGATGCTGAAATACGAAGCTGACCAACCCTTGCCACCCCACACCATTTCCCGTTTTATTGTGCGCCACAACCAGTTGATCAAAGAAGAAAAGGGAGAGGCTTTGGTGTGGCGATATGGCGTGATTTTGGAAGATGGAAAAGGCAGTTTGGCTTTGGTGAGAGAGTTAGATCGTACCATTGAAGTTTCTATCAAAGGAGCAACGAAAACGGATTTTATCACCACCCTTCGAGACACTTTAAACGACATCTTTAATTCGTATAAAAGCAAACGTCCTTCATTAAAATATCGGATTGAGCGACATGGAGAGATTGTCCCTTTGCGAAATACACCACAAGATTTATGGCTGACAGAGCAGGAGATTGTCAGTCATCAAGCCGTTGGCAGACCTTATTTCGATAGCCTTACCCAACAAGAGCTTTCCTTAGATAAGGATGCCAAGAGCTACAATATTACGCATCAGCATTTGTATATGATTCGAGGCAATGAAAATGTTCTTTTGGGTGGACAAGGACATCAGATTACCAAGAATGTTTTTAATTTCGATCAATGTAATTTGGATTTGCAAGGGAATCTTACAGAGTTGGCGAGAAAGTTGAAAAAGGAAGGGAATATGGAGGATGCGGAAGAGATTACAGAAGCGGTGGAGGTTTTGGAGGAGATTAAGAAGGGGGCGACGAAGGAGGAAGTACAGAAGAAGGGGATTTTGCCGAAGTTGAAGCGTATTTTGAAGGATTTGGGGGATGATCAGTCTACGTTGGGGAAGACGGTGAAGGGAGTTCGGAATGGGATTGGTATTGCTCAGGATATTGCGAAGGGGTATAATGAGGTGGCGCAATGGGTGGGGTTGCCGCAGGTGCCGAAGCCTTTTTTGAAGAAGGATGAGAAGGGGTGATGGAAGGAAATCCATTCTGTTTTGGTTGTTAACGTGAATTTTATATTAAAAAAGTGTTTTCTATCTCTTTGCTTTGTGTCTTCTTTGTCTTGATACAAAGAAGCAAAAATCAAGGCTTGACGTTAAGTCTTAACGCTTTTTGCTGCACTAAAAAACCTAAAGTAACCAAACTCGCTTCGCTCAAACAAGGTTACTTCTTCACGGCTTTTTAGCTGGAAAAAGCTAACTTAACTAAGAGCCGATTTTTTTATTTTTTAGGTCGCTTCAATCGGATTGCTACCCTCGAAAAGAAGAGGCAATCCGATTGATAAAGAGAAAGGAGAAAGGAGAAAGGAGAAAGGAGAAAGGAGAAAGGAGAAAGGAGAAAGGAGTCTCTATTGATCTCAATCAATCGGATGGTAGGCTCATTTTTGTATAGCAATCTGATTGAAATGCAAGGTTTTTTTTCTGTGATTTTCTTATCTTTGCTGCCTAAAAAAATATTGGAATATGCGACAGAGTTTTACGGAAATCAGAGTGGATGGTTTCCATATTGATGTGTATGGGCATGTGAATAATGCTCGATATTTGGAGTATTTGGAAAGGGGGCGTTGGGGCTTTATTAATAAGTATTTTGATAAAGCAATTATTAAGGAAAGGCAGTGGGGATTTATTATTGTGCGGGTGGATATTCGGTATCGGTCTCCTGCTTTTTTTGAAGATGTGCTGGTGGTGGATACGACTTTTAAGGAGATTGGGCGGGTGACGACGAAGATGCAGCAGTATATTCGTCGGAAGTCGGATGAGAAGTTGTTAGCAGAAGCAGAAGTGGAGTTTGTGCTGATGGATATGGTGCGTTTGCGCCCTTTGGGTATTAAGAATGAGGTTAAGACGTTTTTGGAGACGGGGAGGGTTGAATGAGTCGATGGTCAATGGTTCATAGTTGTGGTCCATTTCGTGGTTTTGGGATGATGGGATGTCTGTGGTTGGGTTTTAACGTGAATTTCGGATTAAAACAGTATTTTTTAGAGGGTGTTTTGCAAACCGTTTTCTGTGTATTTTGACTGTTCGTTTCCTTGTCTTCGCCAGACGGGCTTTCATTTTTCAGTCGATAAAAATATCTGGGCGATCCCGAAATAAAATCTCGCTAAATTTAATGTTCCTAGCACAAAGCTAACACCCCGCTACCGAAATTTAGCAAGCCAACGCTTCTTTTTCGGTTCTAATTTGATCT
>JAHDBB010000586.1 GCA_020630635.1 Chitinophagales bacterium | reverse complement strand
GTAGAGCAAATTCACGAATTTGCTCTACAAGGGATGAGAACGAATAGCGGGACTTTCCACAACGATGAAAAAAAAACCATTCGCTCCAAAAAAATCAAAAACTCATACCAACGAAACCTTGATTTTCAACGTTTAAAAAGTAGCCAAAGCTATAGACCTTTACAAAAATAACCCCCAAGTATTCATGATAAAAAAGCTGGACTTATACATCATTCGCAAATTCTTAGGCACCTTCTTTTTCACCCTACTCTTATTTGTCTTAGTAGCGGTGGTAATTGACTTGTCCGAAAATGTAGATGACTTTTTAGAACACAATGTGCCAATCAAAGCCGTTTTGACAGGCTATTATATGAATTTTATACCCTACATTGTATTGATGTTAAGCCCTCTTTTCATCTTTATAGCCGTCATTTTCTTTACTTCTCAATTAGCCTCTCGTTCAGAGATCGTTGCCATCTTAAGTAGTGGCGTGAGTTTCTATCGGATTCTTTTTGTACCCTACCTCATTTCCGCCATCCTTCTGATCGCCCTACAATATTATGCCAACCACTATTTGGTACCAACTGCCAATCGCCAACGTTTTGAGTTTAATGTGGAATATATGGATAAACGAGAAAAAAGGCGAGAGAACAATATCAGTATGCAAATTACGCCAGATACCTACATCTTTATGAAAACGTATAACATCAAAGATCAGACAGGGACGAGGTTTTCGATGGAAACGGTCAAAGATTCAGAGTTGATTTATAAGTTGAAATCTGATAAAATCAAGTGGATAGAAGATAAAAAAGAGTGGCAATTGAGCAATTTTGTGGAAAGAAGCATTGAGGGATTGAAGGAGAATTTGGAAACAGGAAAGAAATTGGATAAAAAAATGGCTTTTGATCCTTCTTATTTTGGACAGCGGGTTTCGGCTAAAGAAGAAATGACCACTCCAGAATTAGATAAATTTATCGAACGTGAAAAAATCAAAGGAGGCAATAATTTGACCTTTTTCTTGATAGAAAAATATCGTCGTAGTGCGGTTCCTTTTGCGACCTTGATCTTGACCATTATAGGTTTTTCGATTGCCTCCCGAAAAACAAGGGGCGGAATGGGGGTGCATATTCTAATTGGGATTACGATTAGTAGTGCATTTGTAGTGATGATGCAGTTTTCGACGACCTTTGCGACCAATGCCAATTTGCCCCCTTTATTAGCCGTATGGCTTCCCAATATTGTGTTTGGAGTTTTAAGTGTTATTTTACTTCGAGTAGCTCCGAAATAAAAAAAAAGACAAAGTAATTTTTTGAATTATTACCTTGTCTTTGAAGAAAACTACAATTGTTAAATTGTTTTATTTTTGATTTAAGGTCTCCTGACGTTTTTTCGCAGCGGCAGCCTTTTTGCGCCGTGCTTCTGCTGCCTTTCTCTTCTTAGCGGCTGCTGCCCGCTTTTTCTTCTCTGCAGCAGTTAATGGTTTCTTTTTCTTTTTGGCTGCTGCGGCTTTTTTCTTTTTGGCGGCTGCTCTTTTTTTAGCGGCAGCTCGTTGATTGACTCTAGAAACTTTGCGTGTATCATTCTTTACTTTCTTATTAGAAGCATTACCTGTAGAACACCCAACCACCATAAAACAGCAAAGTAGTAAGCTGAAAAGGTATTTTAGTTTCATCTGTATTATTTTTTTTGAGATATTAATTTTTTGGAAATATGGTTGGGGGACATGCCTTTCGACAAGGGAAAAAATACTAGTCACAACAAAATTGTGTATAAAATAAAATATTATATTAACTTGCTTTTAAATGTTTTTTATATATTGTAATAATATTATTTATCATTATTTGAAGGGACTATAAGTGTTATGAAGGAGGATGCTTGAACAGTATTAAACTAATATAAAATATTATTTTTGTTATTTTTTTTGGTAATTAATTGACTTTTTATTGAGTTGACCCCATTTTATAGGAGAAAAAAATGTTCTAGCATTTAAGGGGAAATGTAACATTGGTTTTGTTAATAGAGGATTGAATATAGAATGATCAAAACTGTAACAACCTTCCGAATATCAATGTATTCTAATACATTTTTATACGTTTTAAAAATTGAAAAAGGTTCATTTTGTAGTAGTTTTTGGGAGATTTGGTGAAAAATATAAATATTTAAAATATCTTGCAGTGCCTTTATTTTGAACCCTAAATTTTGTTTCTCAGTTGAATAAAACGGTCCTTTCTTATCTTGAACTACACTTCATTGTATTACTTTTTGGCTTTACCGCTATCTTGGGTAAACTTATCTCTATTTCTGCTATCGAACTGGTGACTTATCGTATGAGTTTGGCGGCTATCTTTTTATTTTTCATATTGTTGTTACAAAGGAAAAACTTACAGGTCCAATATAAGGATGCAGGACGGATTATGATGGTCGGAGTGGTGGTCGCTGTTCATTGGATTTGTTTTTTTGAAGCAGTCAAAGTATCTAATGTATCCGTTACTTTAGGAGTGATGGCAAGTGGTACGCTTTTTACCAGTTTTTTAGAACCATTGGTCGAAAAACGGAAGGTGGAATGGGTGGAAGTATTGATTGGCTTGGTCATTATTGGAGGATTGTATATCATCTCACAATTTGCCTTAGATTATTGGTTGGGCATTGTGTATGCTTTGGTGTCTGCCTTTTTAGGAGCAGTCTTTACAGTCTTTAACCGACAATTGACACAAAAATATGATTCGGTCAAAATTGCCTTTTATGAAATGATTGCTGGATTTTTGGCAATAATCGTTTATCTTTATCTAAGTAATGTGTCGGTTACACCTGTCCAAGAATTGGCAAAGATGGATTTTGTATGGATACCCATTTTAGCTTTACTTTGTACTGCTTATGCCTTTGCTGGAATTGTTCGTTTATTGAAACATATTACGGCTTATACCGTTAGTTTGACGATCAACTTGGAACCTGTCTATGGAATTATCTTGGCCTTCTTTATTTTTGGAGAATCCGAGAAAATGAACGTGGGTTTTTATATTGGAACATTGGTCTTGTTGGCTGCGGTGTTTGGTTATCCTTACTTGAAAGAACGGTTTTCTTAGTTTAAGTTTTGGGACGATGGGACGATGGGACGATTTCGGCTCATTACTTGGTTTTGGGACGATGGGACGGTTTTTATATCAAAGATAAGTTGATTTAATTTTATAGAGTAAACGTCCCATCGTCCCAAACATGTACAAAATGAACAGTCTGTCCCTTCGTCACAACCTCTGGTACTAAGAAGTACAGACCTCAACAACCTAGCCCCGATAGTAGTGGTATGAATGCAATGTGTTGGCTTCGTAAAACGTTGGCTGCATGCATAAGAACGGATAGCGGGACTTGCCTTTGCGACGAAGCATTAAACGTTCGCTCCTAAAAAAGAAAAATCCGCTATTGCTAGCAACCAATTAAAAAAATGCAACGAAGTGAAACATCTCATCGTCTCAATATGTAAAAAATATTAAACTAATCCTCCCTTCAGAATTACTTAACCAAAATTTCAAAATATCTAATAGATGACTATGTGTAAACCATGTATGTATTACCTTTGTTTAGTAATGTTGATGTTGGTAGGAACAACTGCTTATGCCCAAGTAGAATACAAAGTAGAAATGATGAATGATTCTACTTATCAAGTTGTATTGCGACCTATTGTGGACTGGGAAGGTCCCAAAGGAATGACGGCAAGCGCACAGATTACCATGTTGGTTCCAACAGGTGGCTTTAAGTTAGAAAACCTACAAAATATTACAGGAGATTGGACCAATAATTCTAATATTATTGCGCCTAAAGAAAATCCTGAATTTGATTATGTGACGGTTGGATTGGTCAGTTTGGCAACCAGAGACATTGTTTATAAAGCAGGAGAGGAGATTGTTTTATTTTCTTTTGAAAATGGAGGAACTTGTACGGGAGCAATTGAGTTGATGAAAGCAGACGATCCTTTTTTGCCACCCAATTCTCATAACACCAATGTTGGCAATCAAATTACGACTTTGGGATCAGGAAACATCAATGCTTGGACGGGAAGCTATGAGGAAGGCACTGCTAATTGTGAAGACTTGAAAGAACGAGAGAA
>JAHDBB010000585.1 GCA_020630635.1 Chitinophagales bacterium | reverse complement strand
CATTGTAAGTAATGGTCAGTCCGCCACAATTATCCGTAACATCATCCGTACAAGCACCACCAGCGGCATTGGTCACATCAGGAATGGGATAAACTGTCAAAGTGTAAGTACTAACTAGTGAGTAAGTATCACCTGCATTATCCGTACCACTCGCATCGGCATCACAATAAACATAAGCCATTACGACTTGATCTTCAGAAGCACAACCGGGACTAGCCGAGTGATTGCCCGTAGGCAAAGTCATATCAGGAGGAGTTGTACCAGCGACCGGCATGACACTAGAATAAACCACGCCCATTGTATTGGCAGCTTCCACAGCCATTTGCCAAGCAGCCAAATCATCGGTTCCACCACCCGTACAAACTGTACCATCATCATCAGTTACCATTGTGACCATAGGACAGTTTACAGGACAAGTCAACATAAATGACCCCGTTGCTTCACAACCAGCCGGCGCACCAGCGATAGTAGCGGTCCAATTGACGGTCAAATCGGCATCACCAGGATTCAACATAGGAACAGTAGTGCCACCATTGTACATAATCGTCAATCCACCACAATTATCAACAACGGCATCTGTGCAAGCTCCACCAGCGGCATTGGTCACATCAGGAATTGGGTAAACTGTCAATGTATAAGTACTAACGAGTGAGTAAGTATCACCTGCATTATCCGTACCACTCGCATCGGCATCACAGTAAACATAAGCCATCACCACTTGATCTTCCGATGCACAACCAGGACTAGCCGAGTGATTGCCCGTAGGTAAAGTCATATCAGGAGGGGTTGTACCAGCGACCGGCATGACACTAGAATAAACCACGCCCATTGTATTGGCAGCTTCCACAGCCATTTGCCAAGCAGCCAAATCATCGGTTCCACCACCCGTACAAACTGTACCATCATCATCAGTTACCATTGTGACCATAGGACAGTTTACAGGACAAGTCAACATAAATGACCCCGTTGCTTCACAACCAGCCGGCGCACCAGCGATAGTAGCGGTCCAATTGACGGTCAAATCGGCATCACCAGGATTCAACATAGGAACAGTAGTGCCACCATTATACATAATCGTCAATCCCCCACAATTATCCACTACAGCATCCGTACAAGCACCACCAGCCGCATTGGTTATATCAGGAATGGGATAAACTGTCAAGGTATAAGTACTAACCAAAGTATAGGTGTCACCAGCATTATCGGTACCATCTCCATCTTCATCACAATAAACATAAGCCATTACCACTTGATCTTCAGAAGCACAACCTGGACTAGCCGAATGATTCCCATCTGGTAAAACACCATCGGGAGCAGTTGTTCCACCCACAGGAGTTATACTTGAATAAGATAAATCAGTAGGATTGGCTGCCGCAACAGCCGTCTGCCAAGCTGCAAAATCATCTGTTCCACCACCTGTACAAACGAGACCTGTATCATCTGTAACGGTTACAGGAGTTGCACAAGAAACACAAGGCGTACAAGTTGGAGGATTGGTCACAACAGGAGCAGCCAAAGAAGGACACATACCTGTTGCATCATTACAACGAACAAACATAGGATTGGCTCCAGCATCACCTGTATAAGCCATTGTCGTATAAGGAGGAACACCAGCCGTCCAAGTAGTAGCTGTTGCACTAGTAGCATATTCGGTCATAGTCGCTACTGTAGGACAATTAGTAATGGCAATGGTTCCAGGAGTATAAGTACCTGTCCCTGCTCCACAATCATCCGAACAAGTGCCTTCTGTTACTTCAACAACTGGAGGTGGACAAGAAGCATTGGCACCGCCTTCAAATTGTACATCTGCGACAAAAGCAAAGTCATCAAAGACATTGAAATCATCCACCATAACAATTAAAATATCACCAGGTGTCACAGGAACAGAGCCATCGGCATCACAACCTGCTCCCGCACCACAAGCAGGACCAAATCCTGATTCAGTAGAAGAGGAATTATAATCACATCGGTCAATGACTGCATTCGTTCCATCAGCCGTCAACATTCCACAAGCATCTGCTAAAGTCGCAGGAGAATCAGCCGTACCAGGAATCAACCAAGCCGCAAAATCAATATCAGCATCAGGCGTTGCATCAAAGTTCATCGTCACAGAACCTGCATCCGTAATAGAGATAGCAACCCAAGTACTATTATCTTCATCCAAGCTAGTCGAACAATCATTCGGAATCACTTCCTCTATAGAACCAAACCCTTCAGTTGGTGGAGGAATCGGTTCACCACAACACAAAGGAACCGCTGCCAAACAATCTTTTCCAAGTTCTGGAGGAGGGGGAGTCGTCACACAAATATCAAAGCTAGTAGTTTGCGGACTACTTGACCAAGAGTATGCTTGGATATAGTAAGTCTGTCCAACGGTTAATCCTGTAACAGTAAGTCCTTCATTGGTATCTGTACAATCTTCATTGACCAATGCCCCACAAGACCCACTAAAAACACCATAAGCCATATCTGTCGTAGAACCAGCAATATTACTAATTTCAACAATCATCGTTGGATCACCAGCGACAAAAGAAAACCACACATCATCATCTTCTGTTCCTGTACAAGTTGTTGATTCGCCAGAGTCAGTTGCACCTTCCACATAACTAGGCATCGTCACACAAACATCACTACTTCCTCCCAAATCAATGGCATCAATACAATCATCATTAGGTGGTGGTGGAGGCGGAAGTGTAACACAAATATCAAAAGTTGTTGTTTGAACACTACTTGACCACGAATAGGCTTGAATATAGTAAGTCTGTCCAACGGTTAATCCTGTAACGGTAAGTCCCGAATTGGTATCAGTACAATCTTCATTGACCAATGCTCCACAAGATCCACTAAAGACACCGTAAGCCATATCCGTCGTAGAACCAGCAATATTACTGATCTCAATGTTCATAGTTGGATCACCAGCGACAAAGGAAAACCACACATCATCATCTTCTGTTCCTGTACAAGTGGTTGATTCACCAGAATCCGTTGCACCATCCACATAACCAGGCATCGTCACGCAAGTAGCACTATTTCCGCCTAAACTAATAGCGTCAATACAATCATCATTAGGTGGTGGCGGCGGTGGAGTCGTCGCACAAATATCAAAGGTAGTCGTTTGTCCAGCAGTAGATGTCCAAGAAAATGCTTGTACATAATAAGTCTGTCCAACAGTCAAACCCGAAACAGTAAGACCTGAATTATTGTCATCACAATCAAGGTTGACCAATGCACCACAAGTACCACTATAAACTGCATAATACATGTCAGTCGTAGAACCTGCTATGTTGGTAGCAGTTATACTAATAGTTGGATCACCAGCGACAAAGGAAAACCACACATCATCATCTTCGGTTCCTGTACAAGTATCTACACCAGAATCAGTTGCGCCATTGATTGTTGCACTCACAGACGTACAAGTAGCATTCATACCTCCTATACTAATAGCATTGGCACATTCATCATTGGCAGGTTGTGCCATCATGGAAGCACTGATAAACGTTAAAAAGAATAAATGGAGTATTTTTTTCATGATAAGATTTTTAGGGGTTAATTTTCTAAGGTTAAAAGCAGTTGCTTAAAGGCAGAATCATCAAGCGATAATCCCATATAGCCCAATAATTCTTTCAACTGTGCTTTTTTTAAATTTCTGGAAAGCGTCAATTGAAGGTCTCCATTGGAACCTTTAACCCTAAAACCTTCCTTTTGGTTAAGCTCATATTGAGCAACCGTTTTCTCAATAGAGGTCACTGACTTTTCATCTAAATGAAGAGCGATCACGACTTGATTAGAGGCTTTTTGAACCACACTAAAATCTGAAAGAGACTTCGTATTTTGTCCAAAAACAGCCACACTTCCCAATACAAAAAAGATTAGGAAAGAAAAAATACGTTTTTTCATCACTATTTTTTAGTTTGTTAATGATGTAATATAAGCAATTTTTTGTATTTTTAGGTAAGAAAAAGACAAAAAAAGTTCATTAGTGAAAGATCAGAAATAAACTATTCCAAAATGGGGCTAAGAGATTTTTTGATTTTGAAGCGGTTCGACGACTCGACGAAAAACGGAGTCATAGCAGGGCTACGACGAGTAT
>JAHDBB010000024.1:5454-24704 GCA_020630635.1 Chitinophagales bacterium | reverse complement strand
TATATCTTCTTTAAGAGTTATAGATTGTTTTTTGACAACTTCTAAAGATTTTATATCTGATAAAACAAGTTGCATCCCAATAGAATCCTCTTCAAGTTTATAATGGAAGGTATCTATTTTACCATTTTTTTGTTGTATAACACTTTGCTCATCAAATGATAGAAGAAAATGAGTTGGCAGTTGATAGTTTTCATCCAAATCATATCCATTTCCCATCCAAACACCAACGATTGATGTCGGTTGTGATTGATTACAGCCCCAGAAGATGGTCAAAATATATATGATATATAGCCATTTCTTATAATTCATCAAAAATACTTAAACAGGTTTTAGTTGGATTTAATATAGAGGACAAAGATAAGAATTAAAAAAAATTCTCACATTGATGAAAAAAAACTTTTAGCGGAATTTCCGCTTTTAGAAAAAATGTTTTATAATTGCACTATCAACGCTGATGGAAGAAGATAGTTTGATAAGAGGAAAAATGATGAATTTGGGTTTAAAGTGTTGGTAATCAATAAAAAGAAGCATAAAACATACATCATGTCCACAGACATCATAAGTCATAAAGATCTTGTAAAAGGAACATTACATCCTCAATTTGAAGAAATTTTAACTGAAGATGCGCTCACATTTTTAGTGGAATTGCACAAAAAATTTAATAAAAAGCGACTTTCTTTATTGGAAGACCGCCAAAAACGACAAGTGCAATTAGACGAAGGTAAACTCCCCAACTTTTTAGCAGAAACAAGTAATGTTCGAGAAAGTGAATGGAAAGTTGCTCCTGTTCCAGCCGATTTACAGGATAGACGAGTCGAAATCACAGGTCCGGTGGATAGAAAAATGGTGATCAACGCCCTTAATTCAGGAGCAAAAGTATTTATGGCAGACTTTGAAGATAGCAATACCCCCAATTGGTTCAATGGTATTCAAGGTCAATTGAACATGCGTGATGCGATCAATCGAACGATCACTTATACGAATCCTAAGAACAATAAATTTTATGAATTGAAAGAAGAGGTCGCTACTTTAATGGTACGTCCTCGTGGATGGCATTTAGAAGAGAAAAATATTGTGTGGGAAGGTGAAAAAATGAGTGGTAGTTTGGTGGATTTTGGCTTGTATTTCTTCCACAATGTAAAAACGCTTTTGGAAAATGGCTCTGGACCTTATTTCTATTTACCCAAATTAGAAAGTCACCAAGAGGCTCGATTGTGGAATGAAGTCTTTGTATTTGCACAAGAATACTTAGATATTCCAAAAGGAACGATCAAGGTGACAGTTTTGATAGAGACGATTTTAGCTTCTTTTGAATTGCACGAGATTTTATTTGAACTCAAAGATCACATCGTTGGCTTGAATTGTGGAAGATGGGATTATATATTTTCGTATATCAAAAAATTCAAAAATCACTCGGACTTTGTATTGCCAGACCGTGCTAAGGTGACGATGAAAACGCCTTTTATGGAGGCTTATTCTAAGTTGGTGATCAAAACTTGTCATAAGAGAGGCGCACATGCTATTGGTGGAATGTCTGCGTTTATTCCTATCAAGAATGATGATGATGCGAATAAAAAAGCAATGGATAAAGTACGTCAAGATAAACTGACAGAAGTGCAAAATGGTCACGACGGTACTTGGGTCGCTCATCCTGGAATGGTGTCTTTAGCCTTTGAAATCTTTGATGAGTATATGCCCAATCCCAATCAAGTAGATAAGCAGTTAGATGATTTTATTGTAATTGCCAACGATTTGATTCAAACACCAAAAGATACAATTACAGAAGAAGGTGTTCGCCAAAATATCAATGTAGGGATTTTATACATGGAAAGTTGGTTGAGAGGAAATGGAGCTGTTGCTTTATACAATTTGATGGAAGATGCTGCTACCGCAGAAATTTCTAGAACACAACTTTGGCAATGGTTAAAGCATCAATGTAATCTTGAGGATGGTCGTCCTTTTACGGCTGAATTATACGAAAACTTGAAGAAAGAGGAAATCGAAAAAATCAAAAACTTAGTAGGAGAGGAGCGTTATCAAAAGGGACGTTTTAACGAAGCCATTGATTTATTTGATAAGTTGGTCTTATCAGAAAAATGTGATGAGTTCTTGACGCTTTCGGCTTACGAGTTGGTATAATGGTCCTAAGAAGTTGAGACCTTTCAAAATAGCCCCGATAGTAGCGGTATAAATGCAATGTGTTGGCTACCCAAAACGTTGGCTGCATTTATAAGAGCGAATAGCGGGACTTTCCACAACGACGAAGCCAAGTCCATTCGCTCCCAAAAAGAACAATCATAAAATGAACTGAATTAATCATTCATCATTTATAATTTATAATTATAAAAATACGTTCGCTCCAAAAAAGAAAAAATAACAAGTAAAACCACAGCAATGGACTATCGACCATTGACTATGGACTTTTAAAATCATAAACGAAAATTTTTAATAACTTATAAAATATTTAATATCATGGAAAAAGAAACAAAATTATTAAATCCAATGAAATTGAGAGGTGATGAGTATAAAGGTTTTGCAGTAGATATGAAGCATGGTGTTTCTGCTAACGAAGAAAAAGAGCAAGAAAAACCACGTTCATTAGAAGAGCAAGATTTGAGAGATGATTCTTATAAAGGAATCCTGTAACTGATTCTACTTATTTTTTCACCAAATAATAATTTGTACAAAATGAATTTTCAAGATAAAGTAAACGCACTCATAAACGATTGGCAAAGCAATGAACGCTGGAAAGGAATTACTCGTCCTTACGACGCAGAACAAGTATTAAAACTAAGAGGAAGTGTAGCCATTGAGCATTCTTTGGCGAGACAAGGATCAGAAAAATTGTGGAAAAAGCTGAATTCACAAGAGTATGTAGCAGGCTTAGGAGCCTTGACAGGAAACCAAGCGATCCAAGAAGTAACGGCTGGTTTAGATTCGATTTATTTGAGTGGATGGCAAGTAGCAGCAGATGCAAACTTGGGCGGACAAATGTATCCAGACCAATCTTTGTATCCTGCCAATTCAGTGCCTTCAGTCGTCAAACGTATCAATAATGCCTTGTTGAGAAGAGATCAAATACAGTCTGTAACGGGCGAAGGTGAGACCGATTGGTTGGTTCCAATTGTGGCAGATGCAGAAGCTGGATTTGGTGGAAATCTCAATGCTTTTGAGTTGATGAAAGGAATGATTGAGGCAGGTGCATCAGGCGTACACTTTGAAGATCAACTTTCTTCTGCCAAAAAATGTGGGCATTTAGGCGGTAAGGTTTTAGTACCAACAAGAGAAGCCATCAACAAATTAGTTGCCGCACGTTTAGCCGCAGATGTTTGTAATGTGCCAACGGTTTTAGTCGCCCGTACAGATGCAAACGCAGCCGCTTTATTGACTTCTGATATTGATGAAAGAGACAGGAAATTCATTGAAGGCGAAAGAACCATCGAAGGATTTTATAAGGTAAAAGCAGGCTTGGATCAAGGAATCGACAGAGGCTTGTCTTATGCACCCTATGCAGATTTGCTCTGGTTAGAAACTTCAAAACCCAACTTGGAAGAAGCCAAAATATTTGCAGAAGCAATTCATGCAGAGTTTCCTGGAAAACTTTTAGCATACAATTGCTCGCCTTCCTTTAACTGGGCAGCACATTTGAGCGAAAAAGAAATGTTGCACTTTAGAGAAAACTTAGCAGCATTGGGTTACAAATATCAGTTCATTACATTGGCTGGTTTCCACTGTTTGAATACCGCCATGTTTGAGGTTTCAAGATCTTATGTGAAGGAAGGGATGGCAGGTTATTCTAAATTACAAGAAAAAGAATTTGCATTGGCATCGGAAGGATTTACAGCCGTAAAACACCAAACGTTTGTCGGTACACAATACTTCGATTTTGTACAAAATACGGTTCAACAAGGACAGTCTTCAACAGCAGCGATGGCAGGAAGTACGGAAGAAGAGCAGTTCCACCATTAAGAAAATGATATAGTGGTTTGTAAAGGGAACAGTTGTTAGGTGACTGTTCCCTTTCTTTTTTTCATAAATGCAACCAAATATCCTCAAAAACTTCCACCCAAGTACCCTTCAATTTCACCAAATTTTCCTGCGTTAATCCATTCTTCAACCAAAAACGCACATTGACCAAAAACGCATTTCTTTCACTTTTCATAAGCTTCTGTAAAGCCTTTTGAGCCTCCAAAACTGCCTGTACTTTCTCCAATTGTTGAAGCGCATTCGAGCCTTTAAAAGTCGATACATTCTCTACCATTCCCACATATTTTTCTCCATAAAAAGCGTCTATGAGTTGAATCGGTTTAACGATATGTTGGTTAAATTCCGCTAACTCTTCTGACGGAACCCAAAGCTCATTATGCATCGCTCCCCCCACATTTTCGACCTTAAATTTGGATAGATAAGTCGCATCTACTTCAAACTGTGTCACAAATCCACAATACCCAGAAAACGCATCTTTGGTATTCCAGTCATTCGCAATTTGAGCAGCATATGCCTCATTGAGAACAGGATAAAAAATAGGTTGCCACTCCAATCGAGGTGGAAATTGAGTCGATTGAGTATCTAAAATTAGTTCCATTTCTTTCAAACCAACAGGTCGAAAAAGTGTTTTTGTATTCATTTTAAATAAATTTTATAGAATAAAACATATCTTTATCAAGTGATTTAGAATAGCTTTTCTTTTAGAGAAGAGAAAGGTTATTACTCTTTCATCGCAACAGGTCTCCCCGCTACCCGCTATTATACTGAATGCCAAATTTTACGAAGCCAACGCTACATTTCAGTATAGCCGCTACTATCGGGTCTAGATCGTTGCGGAAAGTACTTCTTAGTACCAAAAACTGTGATGAAGGGACGATGTAGCATAAAGGGACGTTTGCTTTTCAATAAAACAAACTATCGATCAATATTAAAAGTCAAATTCGTCTATTAGTGGCAAAAGATCACGTAAGAACCGAAAAAACGTCCCATCACCCCAAAACCACGCACTAAACCAAAACCGTCCCGTCGTCCCAGAAACCACGAACTGAACTACATTCATAATTTATAATTCACAATTTACCATTAATAAATGACTGACCCTTTCCATAAAATCAAAGCACTCGTTTATCAACACTTTGGCATCCAAGCAAGTTCCATAAAAAAAATGGACGGTTACGAAAGCCACAACTTTCTCATAGAAACCAACAACCAAAAATACGTTTTCAAACTCTACGAAGATGCCAGCGAAATAGCTCCTCAAATACTAGCCGAAAGCGAAATATTAGACGTTTTAAATCAAGAAAATCAAAGCTTTTATCCTCGTCCCATTCTAAGTAAAAATAAAAACTGGGTCGTTCCCATCGAAAACGATTACTGTGTTCGTTTATTAAGTTTTTTAGAAGGAACCTTTTTAGCGGAAGCCGATCAAACCCCTGCCTTACTTCAAGATTTCGGACGATTTTTAGCGAATATGGATAAGGTCTTACTACATAAACGCAATATCGCCATAGAAGCCAGAAGTATAGACTGGGACCTCAAAAATTGCCTTGATAATCAACGATTCTTAAAGGACATAGAAGATCCCAATAAACGAAAAATAGTCGAGTATTTCTTTTTACAATTCAAAGAAAAAGTCCAACCCCACTTTTTTGATTTACGAAAAAGCATCATTCACAACGATGCCAATGATTGGAATGTCTTGACTAAAGACGAAAAAATAGTCGGAATCATTGACTTTGGAGATATGGTCTATTCGGCTCTCATTCATAATTTAGCGATTGCGTTTATGTATATCATGATGGATAAAGAATATCCCATTCAAGCAGCTTTGCCCATGTTAAAAGCCTACCACAATATTCTGCCCCTACTCGAAAGAGAGTTAGAAGTTTTATATTATTTAGTAGCAGGAAGATTGTGTACCAGTGTTTGCAAATCAGCCTATTCCAAAAAAATCAATCCCGATAATGAATATATTTCAATCAGCGAAAAACCAGCTTGGGCATTATTAGAAAAGTTGTTAACTATCAATCCTATTGAGGCGACCAATGAATTTAAAAAAGTTTGTGGATTCAAAGTCGAAGAAAAGACCAACATAAAAGCCCATGTTCAAAGACGACACGTCTATTTTAGCAAAAGTCTATCCTTGAGTTATAAGGAACCCATCAAAATGAGTAGTGCTGCTTTTCAGTATATGTACGATGCTGATGGCAAAACCTACTTAGATGCTTACAATAATATTCCCTTAGTAGGTCATAGTCATCCCAAAGTAGTAGAAGCAGGACAGAGACAAATGGCAAAACTCAATACCAATACTCGCTACATTTACGATATTTTGCACGAATATGCAGAGGCTTTACTCGCTAAATTTCCCGATTCCTTAAACAAAATATTTTTCGTTAATTCTGGGAGCGCAGCAAGTGATTTGGCTGTACGTTTAGCCTATACACATACCAAAAGACAGAACCTAATGGTCATGGAACATGGCTATCATGGCAATACGCAAATAGGCATAGACATCAGCGATTACAAATTTAATGGAAAGGGAGGACAAGGAGCTGCCAATTATATTTTAACAGCTCCGATACCCGATACTTATCGAGGAATTTTTAGAGATAACTTAGAAGAGGCTGGCAAAAATTATGCGGAAGCAGCTTTAAAAGTTTTAAAAGAAAGTAAAAAGCACATTGCTGCATTGATCGCTGAACCTGCTTTGGGATGTGGAGGACAAGTCATTTTACCCGATGGCTATTTCCAACATCTATTTCCGAAAATCCGAGAACATGGAGGACTTTGTATTGTCGATGAAACACAAGTAGGATTTGGAAGAGTAGGATCACATTTTTGGGGATACGAGACACAAGACGTTATTCCTGACATTGTGATTTTGGGAAAACCGATTGGTAATGGACATCCGATGGCAGCCGTTGTAACTACCAGTGAAATAGCCCAATCTTTTGAGAATGGCATGGAGTTTTTTAGTTCATTTGGAGGAAATCCTGTCTCTTGTGCGATAGGTTTAGCCGTTTTAGAGGTTTTGGCAGCCGAAAACTTACAAGCCAATGCCTTAGAAGTCGGGAATTATTGGATGGATGCATTACGGAATTTACAAAACAAATATGAAGCAATAGGCGAGGTAAGAGGCTTAGGGCTATTTTTAGGAATGGATATGGTCGAAGATAGAATTAGTCGAAAACCTGCGACTCAACTAGCCGCTCATCTCAAAAACGAATTGAAAAAATCACAGATTTTGGTGAGTACAGATGGTCCTTTTGATAACGTCTTAAAAGCGAAACCGCCCCTTTGCTTTACCAAAGAAAATGTCGATAGAGTCGTCGCAGAAATGGATAGGATTTTAAGCGAGAGTTAAAATTTATAAGAAGGGCTTGGGAGTAGCTGAACGGAAAATTCTGTATATTCTCTCCATTCCAAAAATTCTGTTTAAGAAAATGTCAATAGAGTCGTCGCAGAAATTGATAGGATTTTAGGAAGGCATTAGTTTTTAATCAAAGACGAAAAAGTTTTGCTTCATTCTTTAGGATGAAGCCAACATGAGACAATAAACAGCTAGCAGATGTTGTGTCCAAAACCAACTAGCCCCGATAGGAGTGGTATGCTAAACGCAGCATTGGCTAAAAGATTTTGTGGGGCTTTTAGCATAAGAACGAATAGCGGGACTTTCCATAACGACGAAGCTACATCCATTCGCTCCAAAAAGAAAAGAAAAAAGACTCCTGACAAATCCTCGTAAAGAAAAAAACTTACTTCATTCTTTAGGAGGAAGTCACGAGAGAATCACAACAACGAGAAAGCCAACAGCGACTCATTATAGACAAATCCCCATTGCATTTATAATATATAAAAATCAAAATAGATTTATCTAAAAAAAATATCCTTAGCATTTCTTTACACTCATCTAAAAATCATCTATACTTATTGTTGGTATGCTTAAAAATGTCCTTTTATTGTCATTACTACTGCTTTTTGCTTGTAAAAGTACTCAAAAAAGTAGGGGCGAAGCCATTGAAATGGAGAAAACCCAAATGGAATATACCTTGATAGATGCAAGACCTATTGCACAAAGTGGTATCTTATTTATGGTCTTGAATATGGCAAATGACAGCATGAGACAAATGCAAGTTGTTGAGGTCAAAGAAGGAAAAATTGTGGATGGAACGTTGAAAAGAGATGAATTTGATGACCCTTTACAAATGCAAGAAGGCTTTTTGTTGTTATCATTTTTAGATGAAAACCAACAAGTTATAAAGTCCAAAACGATTCCGAATCCTTTGGCATTTATGATGGAAGGACCTGGAGAAGATAAGACAATGGAATGGCATTTTATAGAAAAAAAACAAGCAGACTTTTTTTTACGAACACTCTATTACGACAATATGAAATTTTTAAAAATAGAACATATTACAACGAATGAAGTTTTAAATCACTTAGCACTCATAAAACTCATATTATGAAAGACATTTTACTGATCTTTTCCTTGATGGTATTATGTATAAATGCACTTCCCCAAAACACTGACGTAATAGACACCATCCTGTGGAATGGAGATGTAAATAAAAGGATTAATCTAGTGTTTTTAGGCGATGGTTATCAAGCTGATGAAATGGATGATTACCACGCCGATGTAATAACACAAACGCAAGCACTCTTCGCTACTCCTCCCTTTGATAGTTATCGAAATTATTTCAACGTCTTTTCTATCAGTATCCCTTCCGAAGACTCAGGAGCCTCTCATCCTGGAACTGCAAGCGACGAAGCCTTCCAAGATCATCCCGTTGAGTTGCATGAAACAACCTATAAATGCACCTTCGATTATTTTGGCGTTCACAGGCTTTTATCGCATACCAATAATAATGCCTTTTATCATCTACTACAACATTTTCCCCAATACGACCAATCTATTATGATTTCCAATACGCCTTACTATGGCGGGTCGGGAGGTTATATTCCTGTTGGTTCTAGACACGAAAATTCTACTGAAATCGTCATTCACGAATTGGCACACTCTTTTGCTAATTTGGCGGATGAGTATTGGGCGGATGCTCAATACGTTGGCGAACACCCCAATATGACATCTGAATCCGATTCTACCTTAGTGCGTTGGAAAGACTGGGTAGGGGAGTTCGGAGTGGGCGTTTATGAACATTGCTGTGGCGGAGAGGGTTGGTATCGACCCCACGAAATTTGTAAGATGCGGTTTTTAAATGCGCCCTTTTGTGCGGTGTGTATGGAAGCCATTGTCAACAATATCTTAGACCTTATCAATCCCATAGAAAGTTTTTCTCCATCCTATACCAATGTTACATTTAGCGATGTCGAAACGTTTAAGTTAGACCTGCTTTGTCCTACACCCAATACCTTAAAAATAGATTGGCGACTCAATGGAGAATTGATTGCTCAAAATGTTGACTCTGTTATTTTAGGACCCAATTATTTGAACAAGGGTTTGAATACATTGGTGGCGGAAGTATTGGATACCACTTACATGGTGCGAAGCGAGGATCATCCCGAAAATCATTTAGACGTAATCGCTTGGAATATCTACTTTAAGGGAACCCATCTTATTTCTGCTTTTTTAGAAGGGGCGTATGATGGAAACGAAGCGATGAGAAACGACCTTCTCAAAAATAATTTGCTTCCTTTACAACAACCTTACAATATTGAACCGTTTAGCTATAATGGAAATGAAGCAGTTGAAAACTACGACGCTTTTTCACCTAATACTGTTGATTGGATTTTAGCCGAATTGCGGATTGATAGCGGCAAAACCATCTTGGAACAAAAAGCGGGTTTGTTGATGAAAAATGGAGGGATTACCCATCCTGATGGTAGTACATTGGTTTTCGATAATCTATCCAATAACACCGATTATTATATCGCTATTCGCCACCGAAATCATTTAGGGATTATGACAGGGGAACCTATTGACTTGGTGAGTAGTAAGAACGATAGCATCAATTTTATAGATCCCAATACACTGACTTATGGCAACTTGGCACAAACCAATAAGTTGGATCAAATGATGCTGTGGTCAGGCAGGACCAATGAGAGCAATCAAGTTATTTTTCAAGGAGCCAACAACAATCCCAACAACATCTTTTTCAAAGTGCTAACGGATAGTCTCAACCAAAGCCTTCAAATCAATTATGTCGATGAGGGCTATGAATGCGAGGATGTTAATATGGATGGGCAAACGATTTATCAAGGGAGCAACAACGATCCCAACAACATATTTTTCAATGTCATCTCTCATCCAGCCAATACCAACAATAACCTCAATTTTATTATTATAGAACAATTGCCAATAGTGAATGATTAAATAATTAGTTTTTATAAGGAGCGAAGGTTCCTTACTTCGTCGTTATAGAAAGTCCCGCTATCCGTTCTTATCTCCCCTTGTAGAGCAAATTCACGAATTTGCTCTACAAGGGCGATACCACTACTATCGGGGCTAGTTGGTGGAGGTCAGAACTTCTTAATCAATCGTAATACTTTGAGTTGTTTCATAATAAATACCAAAATACCCTAGAGCATCATTATCAAAATTACCTTGTGGATTAAATGGGTTCGCACTATTAAAACCTTGAGATTGTATATTCTCTATTTGCGAAAAGTAATCGTACGTATTTTCATCTATCGAAATCAAGTCAACTTGAACTTTGTCGCCTTCTTCCAAAAAAGCAGATACAGGTAAAAAGAACTCTTCGCCATTACTAAATTCATCTGTAATGAAATAATAAACACCTCTATTCAAGGTATCATTGAGATAGGTTTTGATGCGATAAAAATCTTTAGAATCAACAGGATCATTCCAAATAGCATAGACTTCAAAAATCCCTGTACTATCAGGACCAAATCCCAATTCAAGTTCTTCATATTCGATACTTTCCAAATTAGTAGGATGGGGTGTTTGAGTTTGGGCAGTATAGGTTTGACCATCTTTGTCCGTAATCACAATAATAAAAATATCATCGGGTTGTATATCAATATTTTGAACAGTATATTGATCTGTCTCTTCCTCTAAATGATAACTCTCTCCCCCTTCTTTAGTTAGAACGATGGTGGCATCAGTTTGATGAGTAAAATCATTCGATTCATAAAATCCGTTGGTTTGTGTGAAATGGACGGTACAAATCTTCGTATCTGCATTGATTGTTGCTTCAATGACTGTTCTTACTTCTGCATTTTCCAAATCCAACTCGATGACTTCTTCACAAGCAGATAAAATAAATAAAGCGGTCAATGCGTAAAAAATAATTTTATATTTGTTCATGGTGTTTGTTTGAAATAGTAAATAAGCATACAGGTTTTTTTAGACGTTCTGTCTGTGCAAAATAGCCCCGATAGTAGCGGTATAAATGCAATGCGTTGGCTGCCTAAAATTTGGCTGCATTTTATAATAGCGGATAGCGGGACTTTCCTTTGCGACGAAGCAATGAACTCTTCGCTCCTAATAAAAAAAAGCATCAAACGAAAAGTTACTGCTCACCAGAAAATTGACTAAAAATTAAAATTCCAAGAAACAGAAGGAACAATGCCAAACAAGGATAAACGCACTGCTTCCGTCGTATTCGGATTGGTCTCACTTTCTCTAAAAGTAATACTATAAGCATTTCTGCGATTGTACAAGTTATACACCGAAACATTGATGTCACTTTTATAATACTTTCGCTCCTTTAATTTCCATGTAATCCCCAAATCCAATCGATGATAATCAGGCATTCGAGAATCATTGCGTCTACTGTATAAATTGACCAACTCACCATCAATATAATATTTGCCTGTAGGAAAGGTGACAGCATTGCCCGTATAGTAAACAAAACTACCTGCTATCATCAACTTAGGATTGAGTTCATAGGATAAAACCAATGAAAAATCATGGGTGCGATCTTGTCTTGCCGAAAACCAATTGCCATTGTCTATATCCTCAAATTTTCGTTCTGACTTGGCTAAAGTATAACTCAACCAACCCTTAAAACTTCCCTTTTGTTTCTCCAATAAAAACTCTAAACCATAAGCTCGTCCAATACCAAAAATCAATTCTGCTTCAATATCAGGATTATTAAAAGTTTGTGCGCCGTCTTCAAAATCAACTTGGTTGAGCAGATTTTTATAGTAAGTTTCCACACTAAATTGATAGGTATGATTATTCAAGTTTCTAAAATATCCAAAAGCTATTTGGTCTGCAATTTGGGGCTTAACCAATGAACTACTAGGAACCCAAATATCATTTGGTCTTCCTGAATTAGAATTGGTTAATAAATGCAAATATTGATAGATACGATTATAAGAGGCTTTAACAGAACTAATATCATTTAAGGTAAAACTTGCATTGATTCTTGGTTCTAAACCGATGTACGTATTATAGAATTGGCCTTTCGCATAATCGGTTTCCTTCACTATCTCATTTTCTTCATTATATTCTTTCACCTTAAATGGACCAATATTGCTAATAGAGCTTAAACGCAAACCATAATTGATGATCAATCGATCATTTACTTTTTGTTCATTAGAGATATACCAAGCGGTTTCCAAAGCCTGTTGTTCATCAGAGGATTCAGTCTTTTTTTCTTGTGTATCATCCTCTTCTTTGATGGTTTTAACCGTAAAAATGGAAGGCTTGAAAATGTGGTAAATTCCTTGAAAACCCAATTGAAGTTGATGGTTGGTGTGGGCATACCAAGTAAAATCTTGTTTGATATTGTAATCATAAATACCTGCGGACAATTTCAATTCATTACCCGAATCTTGAATGCTAAAACCATAATCATAATCGCTGTAGATGATCGAAGTATTGGAAAAAAGTTTGTTGTTAAAAATGTGATTCCAGCGCAATGTTCCTGTTTTATTGCCCCAGTCAAAGCCTAGTCCTTGCGCTCCTAAAACATCTCTTCCTAAGTAAGCAGAGGCATAAAGGCGGTCTTTTTTTCCTACTTTGGCATTGGCTTTAAGATTTAAATCATAAAAATAAAGAGCAAAATCTCCGAAGTCAGAAGGAAGCAAGGCTTGTAAAAGCAAATCGGCATAGGTTCGTCTTCCCGAAATCATAATAGAGGCTTTATCCTTGACAATAGGGGTTTCCAACGTCAAACGAGACGCAATCAAGCCAATACCCCCCGAACCTGTCAGTTTTTTCATATTGCCATTTTTCATCCGCACATCCATCACCGACGATGCACGTCCACCATATTGAGCAGGGATTCCACCTTTGTACAACTTGACATCTTTCAAGGCATCCGAATTAAAAACAGAGAAAAATCCTAACAAATGGGATGCATTATAGACAGGAGCTTCATCCAATAAAATAAGGTTTTGATCCGCATTTCCCCCTCTCACAAAAAATCCACTACTTCCTTCTGAACTTGGACTAACACCGGGTAATAACTGTATTGTTTTCAATATATCTTGTTCGCCCAATAAAACAGGAATGGCTTTAGTTTCTTTAATGTCCAATTTTACAACACTCACTTCCGTATTAGTAATGTTTTCATTTTCTTTCTCACTTTTCACAACAATTTCCTTCAGTTGTTGAGAAGCCACTCCCAATTCCACATCCTGTCTAATATCTTGATCCAATACAATTTCCAATTCTTGTGTATCATATCCCAAGTAAGAATACTGCAAAGTATGCTCTCCTTTGGGTAAGGAAAGTGAATAGAAGCCATAAAGATTAGTTGTAACTCCCTGCGTAGTACCAGTAACCACTACATTGGCATACAACAACTCTTCTCCTGAACTAGCATCTCGCATATAACCACTGACTGTAAAATTTTCTTGTGCAAAGGAGAGAAGGCTACATAATATCAATAGACTACATAGCCAATAGTTTTGTAAAGATTTTCTGATCATTTTTCATATTTTTTATATTAGGAGCGAAAGGTTGGTCTTTCATCGCAACGGCAAGTCCCGCTATCCGTTCTCATCCTCCTTGTAGAGCAAATTCACGAATTTGCTCTACAAGGAGGATACCACTACTATCGGGGCTAGTTGGTTGAGGTCTGTCCCCAATAGTTAATTTTAACCATTCACTCAACAAATATGAATAGATATGAAAAGATATAAAATTACATTTTTGATGCAATTCTGTAAAAATGCCCCTTTTAAATAAAACTAAGGGTTTGATTATCAGTTTTTTATAAAATGAAAATGAATAGGCGAGAATAATGTAGAAATGGATAGAGGATTGTTAATGAAATCAAAAAAAATATCAATTTTTTCCCAAAATGGGTATTTCCATAAACTTATCTTTAAACAGGTCGTTAATTGATTAAAAATAAAAATACCATGAAAAAAATCTTTTCAAGTCTTCTTATTACATTATTGACATGTACTTTCATCAATGCAGAAACAGGTTTGACTTTTACTGAAGCGTTGGAAACAGTACAAGAGAAAATAACCATCTCTTTCACCTTACGAAATACTTCTTTGAAGTCCATCCCTTTAAAGATTCCAGGCGTGATGAATCCCAATTTATCACCACAATCCAATAGCGGAGTCAGCTTAAAGATTGGACAAAAAATCTTCTTTAGACACAATGGAAAAAAACAACTTTTATTAGTGGTAAGTAAAGAATATGAGGGGCAAACCCTCAATGTCCCCAAATTGATAAAAGAGCGCAAGAAAGAATTGGGGCTTAAATAAAAATACTTTGGTTATCTGTCCAAAGTTGCATAAAATCAAAGAAAGGGTAAGTCGTTTCAATCGGATGGGTCTTCCCGTATGAGCCAGCAATCCGATTGATTTATATTAATAGACTCCATTCTCTTTATCAATCGGATTGCTTCTTCTTGACGTGGGTAGCAATCTGATTGAAGCGATACATTTTTTCTTTGATTGTAAAATGAGGCAATCGTGGCAACTTTAGATGGGTAGCTGATAATTGAGATAATAGACTAAAAATAAGGCTTGTAGGAACAGATTGCATCTGTTCTCCGCATCTAAGTACCTATGCGTAAATAATCGTCATTTTTGAGGCAGGCTATTTTTTGATTAGACAAGGCATTTTTTGCCGCGATAGCCGAGCTATCGCTGGAAAAAATAACGCAGGATAAGCGAAAAAGAGACCCTCATAAAATGTGTCGATTATTTAGGTCTAGGTACTTAACTCACCAAAATTGTCAAAGAATCAAAAATAAAAGCACAAAAAAAGCCTACCTAAATACTTAGGTAGGCTTTTGGAGCTATTTTTATATCATTGATTTAGTAATCATCATTGCTGCTGTTCCAGTCATTGTTTTTGTTACGACTACGGTAGTTGTTACCGCCGCCACCGCCACGGTTGTAACCACCGCCGCCACCGCCACGGTTGTAACCACCGCCGCCACCGCCACGGTTGTAACCACCGCCGCCGCCGCCACGATTGTAACCACCGCCGCCGCCGCCACGATTGTAACCGCCGCCACCGCCACGGTTGAAGTTATTGCGTTTTTCTCTGACTTCTGCTTCTTTTACAACAATAGTACGACCATCAAATTCGCTATTATTTAGGTCTTCAATGGCTTGTCGGCCAGCTTCTTCATCTGGCATCTCAACAAATCCATATCCTTTAGACCGTCCTGTCTCACGGTCCATAATAATTTTGACAGAGTCCACATCTCCATAAGCCTCAAAGCATTGTCTAAGGTCTTCTTCTTCAGTAGAGAAGTTTAATTTTGCTACGAAAATATTCATTAATAAAAATTTAAAAAAAATAAAAAGATGATTCTAAGGATCTATTAGATAGAGCTATAGAAATAATAAAAAATAATTTGAAATATACACTGGGTGAGAATTATTAGATAGCAAAAAAATACGTTTCTCTAAGATAAATCAAAAAAAATAATATACAATTTTACTAGGCTAAAAGACTCAACAAGAATGGTTCAAAAATAAATGTGCAGATTTTAGCAGAGAATTTTCTAATATTAACAATTCAACTATATAAAAAACAAGATTGTAGCAAATGCTTCAATGAGTCTTTCTACCTTTCTAAAAAACAAATTAAAAGATCAAAGTTAAAAAAGGACAGTTGTATTAATAACCATTCACAGACAAAGATACACATTATTCCTTTACCATGCCATTTTATTTATCAGTAATCAGGATTTAGGTACCTAAATATGGAAGAGTAATGAAGGAGATTTGGGGTTTTAAGCCTTCTTCTCTCCTTGTTCCAACGCTTCTACTTCTTTTAATACGGCTTCTGCCTCTGCAAGTTTCGCATCTGACAATTTTCTATTGCTATGTGATAACTTATAGGCTTCTTCTGTCAGCGTTTTGTACTTCTTCATTAAGATGTCTTTCTGGCTTTTCTTCTTAAATAATCCAAACATATTTCAGTGATATTAGTCTGACAATCAAATTGCCAAATGGTTTATAATGGTATAAAACAAAAAAGAAACCATATCGTTCAGATTATTCTTCTTTCTTTTCCATTTTTTTGAACTCGTGAAGGTGCATCATCTTCATAAAAGCGGAAGAAAAGTATGGAAAACGTTGTCTATCAAGCCAAAAGTTATTGAATTGTTGGATGGCTGGTAGCCAAACGACATCTTTGGTATCGGGGTGTGGAATGCAAAAAGTGTGCATTTTTTCGTTTTTTTCAAAGGTCATAATCACCGCTTTGAGACCCTCTTTTTCATGATTCATCTTCGTAAAAGTAAAAACAACGGGTTTACCTTCCTCCTCATATTCCAATTTCTCTATTTGTTCAAATTCATAACCCTTTTTGCTGGCATCTAAGCCTTCTGAAATTTGTCTTTTGTATCCTTTGGTGATGTAGGTAAATTCTTCTTGGGTGGTTTGGCTCCATACTAACAAGTAGGGTAAGCAGCTCAATAGGGAGCAAAGTATCCATTTTTTCATAAATGTTGGTTATGGGGATTAAATAATATTTTTATTTTTGTATAATTTTAGGATTTGGAGCGAAAAGTTGGTCACTTCGTCGTGTTAGAAAGTCCCGCTATCCGTTCTTATTCGTGTTGCCAACGTTTTTTTAAGCCAACGCTTCCCACGAATACCACTGCTATCGGGGCTATTTTTGAAGGGACAGAACGTTTCTTGTGGTTCATTTCGTGGTTTTGGGACGATGGGACGATTTTTCAGTTCATTTCGTGGTTTTGGGACGATGGGACGATTTTTATGGTTCATTTCGTGGTTTTGGGACGATGGGACGTTTTGATTCAAAGATATATTGAGTCGATTATTGAAAATAAACGTCCCTTCACGTCACATCGTCCCCTTACGTCCCATTTATATATTGAGTCGATTATTGAACAGAAACGTCCCTTTACGTCACATCGTCACTTTATTACGTCCCATTTTTCAGTTACTAAGAAGTCCTTTCCTCAACCAACTAGACCCGATAGTAGCGGCTATACTGAAATGCAGCAAGGCTTAATAAAACGTTGGCTTTCAGTATAATAGCGGATAGCGGGGAGACCCATAACGATGAAAGAGAAACCTTTCTCTCCTAAAAAAACATACTTAAATCAAAGATTAAGCTATAAACGTAACAAAGTTAATAGAGAATTTTAAAAAGTGTAAAAATCAGACTCGTATTTTTTTAAAATTGTATCTTTGTAAAAAATTAAATTTGATGAAAAAGAAACAGGGAATCATACCCACTATTCAGCCAAAGCAAAAGAAAAAAGTATCCCGTAAACAGTCCACTTTTAACGGACGAATTAAGAAAATTGAACGCCTAAAGAAGCAAGTTTTAGAAGCACGAGAAGCGTTGGAAGCAGGGCGATCTAAAGTGGCACAAGAATTGGAGCCAGTTGCCAATAAATATAATGATATCCGATTTAGTTTGGTGAAAGTCTTAGACAAAGCCTATTCACTGAAATTTTTTAGACGGAGAGAAAAAGAGAAAATCAATGATATGATCTTGACACTCACATCTGAATTGATCAAATCTATGCATAATGAAGAACTCTTTGAAATCCACAATCGCCACATTGATATTGTCAATGAAGCAGAGGATATGACGGATGAGGAAAGAGCATGGGAGGATGAACAAGTCGAAGAGATGTCTAAAGAGATGCTCAAAGAATTTGTCAAGGATATGATGGGCGTAGATATTGACGTGGACGATATTGATATGAATAATCCTGAAGAAGAGTTTGATAAATTGAGACAAAAGATTGAGCAAAAACAGTTTGAACAGGCAGAAGAGGAAGCGAAAAAACAAAAAAATAAAAAGAAAACAAAGGCGCAACAAAAACGAGAAGAAAAGAAAAAGGCAGAGGAAAAAATGATTGGACAAACCAGTCGTAAAATTTATACACAATTGGCTAAAATGTTGCATCCTGATTATGCCAAAGATGAGGAGGAAAAAGAGTGGAAAACAGAAGCGATGAAGGAGGTGACAGAGGCGTATCAAAAAGATGATTTCTTTACCCTTTTGCGTTTACAACTCCAATATTTTGAAAAGGCAGAAGGAGACCTCAATGAATTGACTGATGAACAATTGAAATATTACAATAAGATTTTGTTGGAACAAGTCAGAGAGCTAGAAAGAGAGTATTATGATTTAACAGCTTGGGGACCAACAGGACGATTTTATCAACAGTATTGTGGAGCGAGTGGAGATCGAAATATCAAGCGAGAAGTCCAAAGTTATAAAAATGCGGTGGGAGAAATTGAAACGGAAATCAAAATCTTTTCAGAAAAAAAAGGTCTGCGAAATTATTTGAAAGGTTATGAAATTGAAGACTTCTTTCCTTTTGATATGGACTTTTTTGATTTTTAAAGTTGGATAACATCAATATTCTATGAAACAATACCAATTACCTTCGGATGTGCATATTGGACATGTACATTTGAAGGTATCAAACCTACAAAAATCTTTAGACTTCTATCATCATTTACTGGGTTTTGAAATTATGTCAAGAATAGGAGATCAGGCAGCGTTTATTTCAGCAGGAGGGTATCACCACCACATTGGCTTAAACACTTGGCATAGTAAAAATGGTAGCCCTGCACCCAAAGGAAGTACGGGATTGTTTCACCTCGCAATCAATTATCCAACCCGTAAAGATTTGGCTGAAATTTTAAAGCGATTGATGGATCACGAATATCCATTAACCACCACAGCCGATCATGGTGTTTCTGAGGCGTTGTATTTGGATGATCCTGATGGAAATGGTGTGGAATTGTATTGGGATAGACCAAAGGAGCTTTGGCGAATGAAGGAAGATGGCAGTATTAAAATGGTCACCAGACTTTTAAATATTCAGGGATTATTGAAAGAGTTGGACAACTAAAAC
>JAHDBB010000024.1:0-5354 GCA_020630635.1 Chitinophagales bacterium | reverse complement strand
AAAAAAACGGCAGCCTAGCTCAAAGCTAAACCGCCGTTTCTTTTCTAAAAATGTCTATCAAAAAAATATTTTCGTATGCATTATTCTATTCAATGACAATTTTACGAGTCATCATTCTATCTTCTTGAACGATTTGTAAAACATATACACCAGCCGACTTATCCGAAAGATCAATCTTGCTAGAGTACGTTCCTTCAAAGTTTCCTAAGTCTTGACGATAAACTTCTTTACCCGTCAAACTTACAATACGAATCATTACAGGTTTGTCTTCTTGTAGACGGAAATTCAATTCAAACAAACCATCATTCGGATTGGGGTACAAATTTAAGTTGATAACTTCTAACTCGCTCATACTGTCCATATCTACCGCATCGTCGTATTTTTTAATGGTTTCAATATCTTGGTCTTCCAATTGAGTGATAATAACTTTAAACTCTGGACAATCAATCGTCACATCGTCTTCCAATTGAATAGAAATTTCGTCTGTTAATTTATCTGTTTCTTGATCTGCCACTTGCATTTTAACTTCTTCACCATTTAAGAGACGCTCTAAATCTTCTTCTGTCAAACGAACGATTTTGGTATCTTCTTTATCCGAAAGATTATAGTAACGATGTGCCTTTTCGACAGCAGGTGCTTTTCTTCCTTTCAAAGTAACTTTGGTCTTTTTCGTTTTACCATTGCGATCATAAGTCACTTTTACTTTATCACCTGGACTATATTTAGCCAACGCATTTAATAATTCATCAGCATCTTTGACAGGTGTTTGGTCAATTTGTGTGATAACATCATTGATTTGTAAAGTAGATTCAGCGGCAGCACCGTCCGCATTGACCTTCTTAACAGAAGCACCATGACTGCTCTCGCTATTTTCTACGACTACCCCCATCAACGCTTTGTTGGCATCAAGATCACAACAGCCAGGATACCATCCATCTGGACACATTTGAGCAATCCAATCACTGTCATATTTGCTCAAATCACATTTTGACCAATCACAGTTTGATTTATTCCAAGCTTGTGTTGTACCAGCCGTTTCAGATTTTGCCTTCAAAGTAACAGGAATCACCATTTCTTCCCCATCTCTTTCGACGGTTATATTGACAACATCACCTACTGTTTTGTTTGCCAAATAATCTGTAAAAGAGTCCACTTCATTCATATCTTGGTCGTCCAATGCTTTGACAATATCGCCTTCTTGAATGCCAGCTTCTTTAGCAGCACCACCGTCCATGACACCTTCAATTTTAACTTGTTTATTGGTTGTGCCATTAATATTTTGAACATTGTAGCCCAAGAATACGCCTAAGAATGGGCGATTTTCATCATTTGCATCGACTTCATTCAAATCAAAAAACGCCTTGAAATGCTCATTGTTCGTGTCTATGTCCATTTCACCATCACCGTCATCAATCCATATAAATTTTTTGACCTCTCCATTGAGTTCATCCACATTAATATTGATATCAGCATCTTCTCCCAAGAAATGTTGGATCATTTCATCTACATTAACATCCGTTTCATCCTCACCTGTCTGCTTAATCATAATCTTGGTTTTAGTATTTTCCAAGTTAGATAAGTCTATGCCTTGCTCCTCCAAAAATGCCATCACATCGCTAACATCTTCTGGTAACACAAAAGATTGTTCGGTATAATTGACCGACCCATTATTTTCTGTAGTTTGATGTACAACGACTGTGCGTTCATTGCTTTGTTGAGCGACAACAGACATGCTCAAACACATCAATAACAAAAAAGTGAATTGTTGTAATCGAATTTTGATCATAAAAAAGGTTTATTAAGTAATGGTTGAAAAATGGATTCCTTATTTTTAACAAAAAGACTTTTTGAGATATGAGGCGAAAAACGTAGGCATAGCAGAGCTAAGACGAGGCTTTTCAACGAAATATGTCGGAAAGTATGGAAGTTAAAAAATGGAAGTTGTTTTTTTAGCATTACTATGATTTACGTAATTTTTTCATACAATGATACGATACAAATATAACAGCTTTTCTTGTACCATTTTGTTAAACGCTAGTTAAGGACTTGTTAATATGTTTGAAGGGAAGTTTTTAATGACGAATACTGTTCTGTTTATATTTTTCTTTTTTGATTAGGAGCGAAAGTTTCTTTACTTCGTCGTGTTGGGAAGTCCCGCTATCCGTTCTCATTCGTGTTGCCAACGTTTTAGGCAGCCAACGCTGCATACACGAATACCACTCCTATCGGGGCTAGTTGGTTGAGGCCGAGAACTGATAGTCACTGAAAGGCATTCGTGTATTTGTGGCAAGAAGTAAGAATAAAAACGCAAAACTACTTGTCATCTTACGCTATAAAAATGGCATCATCTCATCATTGATCTGTACTCTCAATTCTTTGAGACGTTTTGCATATCCTTCCAGCTTTTTATCCTTTTCCGTTTGCGGAATCCACTTATGCACTTTTTGAGGTTTACCATCATCATCTACAGATACAAAGACGATGACACAATGTGTCTTTTTCTCAAGTTCACTTTGAGCAATATTACGAGCGAAGACATCGACAGCAATATGGATACTCGTATTGCCTGTATAAATGACATAGGAATCTAGCTTGACCACATCTCCAATATTGATGGGTTTATAAAAACGAATGCCACCGACATAAACCGTCACACAATAAGTTTCTGCCCAATTTCTTGCACAAGTATAAGCGACTTGGTCAATCCATTTCATTACTACGCCTCCATGAACTTTTCCTCCATAATTGACATCAGAAGGTTCACTAATAAATTGAAAAGAGATTCTATTGTTTTTTTCCATGTAAAAAGGTTGAAGCGTCAGGCTAGATATTTTTTATCAAAGATAACATAATTTGGGAAAGGTAAAAGAAGAGATTCTTGGTCAAATGTTGTGTACTTTCAAAATAGCCCCGATAGAAGTGGTATTGCTGCGAAGTTGAGCAAATTCAAATGATGACTTCAAGTCACCATTTGAGTGCGTGAGGCTAGAGTAGCAATAAGAACGGATAGCGGGACTTGCTGTGACGATGAAAGAAAAGACCGTTCGCTCCTAATAAATATTTTGAAATTAAAGCTTCATCAGAAAAAAACAGCCCATTGTTCCATTTGGCTGGATTTCGGGTTGTACACAAAAACCCAGTTTTAATTTTATCGTATAGTTTTCAACCTTGTCGTATGTGCTGTAAGATGCTATTTGACTACAGCCATTTTTCTTGGCATCTTGTATGACTTGTTGTTGGAGTTTTTGACCAATTTTTTGATTTCTAAAATCTTGGTGTACCGCAAAAGCGTTGATTTTGGCTTCTGTGAGAACTTGTCCTTTGAATAGGAGAGGAGGTGTTTTTTGTTCTAAGCCAATAGCTTGAATGCAGTAGCGAATGTAACCAACCAACTGCTCTTTTTCAAACCATCCAAAAGCTATATTTTTGCCATGTTTGAAGTAATTTCCTGTAATAAAAGGTGCTTGTTTGGGAGCTACTTGGGATAAAAAATCTATCGCCATTTTTTCGTAATTGTTGGAAATTTCTTGAGCATATTGGCTATTTTAGCTTATACAGGATGCTTTAAATATACGAAATTATGTGCTTCGTAGATGGCTTTTTCGATGCGTTCTTTCTCTTCCGTAAATTGTGTATCTGACCAATTGAAATATCCTTGGAAGTCAGCTAAGATCGTATTCAAAGATAACTTTACGCTCTCAATATCAAAGTATAAACGTCCTGTCCTTCTAATATAAAAATCCATTGGATTCATCACCAACTCATGATGGATGCCCCACCACAATTCTGCTCTAATCAAGGCGATAAAAGGACTTTCAGAATCGGGAGTTAATTCTTCCATCTTGTTGACTATGTCATTGGCTTGTACGCCATAAACATGGACAAGGTGTTCGATATCCAAACGGTCAATTTGCCATTTGGAAAGACGTTGAGATAGGTCTTCAATAAAGCCTTTTACGTCTTGAGCATTTTCAAAATTGCTGGCTTTTAAAGGAATCTCGTTGGTTTTGCATAAGATGAAGCGTCCTTTGTGTTGTTTTTGATGGTAGTACATCACCAAATCCATAATGCGTTCTGCCATTTTTCGATAGCCTGTTAATTTTCCACCAGCGATGGAGATAAGACCATTGGGTGCTTCAAAGATTTCATCTTTTCTGGATAATTCAGATGCAGACTTTCCATCTTGATGAATAAGAGGGCGTAAACCTGCCCAACTGGATTGGATATCTTGTAGTTTTAAATTGATGCTTGGAAAAGTGGAATTGACGGCTTTGATGAGGTATTGTGCATCAGCGAGGTCAGTGTGAACCTCTTCGTTTTTGCCTTTGTAGTCGGTGTCTGTCGTACCAAAGTAGGTGACTTTGCCTCTTGGAATGGCAAAAATCATCCGTCCATCGGGAACATCAAAATAAACAGACTGACGAACAGGGAATTTTTCGTGTTTGACTACTAAGTGAACGCCTTTGGTGAGGTGGAGGCGTTTGCCTTTGAGAGATTCGTTGATTTTTCGGAGTTGATCTACCCAAGGACCTGCTGCACTAACGACTTGTTGTCCTTTGATTAAAAGTTTTTTGCCTGTCAATTGATCTTCACAATGAATGCCTTTGACTTTTCCATCTACTTCAAAAAAGTCTTGAGCTTTTAGATAATTGATGGCATCGGCTCCGTGAGCTACTGCTGTTTTGAGAACTTCAAGTGTTAAACGGGCATCATCTGTTCTATATTCAGCGTAGTATCCGCTACCTAATAAGGTGCTTTCTTCTAGTAAGGGCTCTTTTTCGAGGGTTTCCTTTTTGGATAACATCCGTCTTCTATCTTCCTTTTCGACTCCTGCCAATACATCATAGACTTTTAAACCCAAAGAGCTGGCTCGTTTGCCATACGTTCCATTTTTGATGATGGGCATTAACATTTTCTCAGAAACGACGAGGTGCGGAGCCAATTTGTGAACAGTGGATCGTTCTTGACCGACTTCTCGTACCAAAGCTACATCTAATTGTTTGAGGTAACGCAGTCCGCCATGAATCAACTTGGTGGAACGACTACTGGTGCCTGAAGCGAAGTCCTCTTTTTCAATTAGGGCAGTTTTGAAACCTCTGGAAACGGCATCTAAGGCAATACCTGCTCCTGTAATTCCTCCTCCTATGATGATTAAATCATAAGGCGTTTGGGTGAGTTTTTCTAAAATTTGGGGACGCTGAAAAGCTGAAAACATAATTTGATGATTTTTTTGGGTAAAAATAGGGATTTTTTGGATGCGTATTGTTAGATTTTGTCGCTAATTAAAGAGGATTTAATAATGTGTTTATATTTAGTGACTGGTGACTGGTGACTGGTGACTGGTGACTGGTGAC
>JAHDBB010000584.1 GCA_020630635.1 Chitinophagales bacterium | reverse complement strand
TTACAAGCAGTCGGGGACGTACAGCCACTAACCGTTACAGTTTGAGTCACACAACTACAAGTATTGCTGTCCCAAACCGTAATATCTCCTTGTGTACAATCACTATTACAAGTCGTGCTATAAGCTTGACAACTTCCATCATCTGCCGTTGCATTCGCATCAAAATTGGGAGCGCAAGGATCGGTACATCCAGAGGCTGAACTAATAATATTGACCGTATAATCTTCTACTTCTCCATATTGGAAAGTACTACAAGCATCTGATACAGGATTATCTTCCCAAGTCATAATCACACGCATACGAGTATTGCCCAATGTAGCGGAAGCAGGGACTGTGATACTACCTGAAACAGCGGCAGAGGTAGGAGTCGGAGATTGATAAACCAATTCGCCTGTTTCAAAAGTTAGATTTTGATTCCAATCAATGTAAACCCACCAGCGTTCATTATAATTTTGTCCTGCAAATCCAGGTGTCAGAGTAATTGTATATGTCTGGTTGAGTTCTAAATCTGTTGATAAAGAAGTAAAATCTCCATAACCACCATTAGCACCAGTACTGTTATTGATGGTATTCAATTCAACTTGGCTGATCCATTCATCACTAACATTGGTTCCTGTACTGTTACAATAGCACGTATAAACGCAAGAACCATCATCTTGAGTAGCACTCGCATCAAAGTTACAAGCAGTATCATCTATACAACCAAGACAAGAAGTATATTCACAAGATCCATCATCATTGGCAGCACTTGGGACATAATTACAAGCCGTAGGATCAGTACAACCATCAGCCGTACAAGCTGCTAAACAATTAGCATTATTGTAGCGATTGCGAATAAGGTCACCAGGTTGTTGTCCAAATCCATTATTAAAGTTGATTCCAGTAGATGTGAGGTGACAATAACTCATAATGGTTCCTCCATTGGTAGGGGCTGGACCAGGTGAACAATTGCCATCTTCTACTGCTACACAATTATCCAAAGCTCCACCAGACCAACTACAACTTTGTGTATGTGGTGAACCAAAGTTGTGTCCCAATTCGTGGGCAACTACTTCGACATTCCAAGAATAAGTAGGAACGGGTGTAACACTATTGGTCAATCCTGCACTCACTCCATACGGTCCTGCATGGTGTAATTCTGCTGTTCCATCCCCATCAAAATCTGCGTTAAAGGTGAAGTAATTACTGCACAAAACATCTAGCCAAGCAACACCACCTCCTAAATTACGACCCGAAAGAAAATGTGCCAATCGTCCCGTATAAGAATTTTGGCGATTGAGTGCAAAGTCTTCCAAGATAGCAGTAATACTATTGGTAGAAGCATAAGGATCTGTACTTGTCCAAACAAAGGTATTGGCAAGAACGACATTAATATTTTCGTTGGCATACAAAACAGCGACTTCATTAATCAAGGCTGTTACAAAATTATTGACATTGGTTGTGCTACTTCCTTGATTGGTGTACAAGCGATTATCACATTCCATATACAATTCGACACAATCACCTGGGGCAGAAAGAGGACTGATACTACTACTTTTAGAAGTACTCAAATCCCCCAAGTTATAAGCATCTGTACTTCCACAAGTAAAAGGATTGGTAGTCGTCAAATTCTTATCATTGTATAAGATATATTTGCCACTTTTATCCTGCATTTTTCCCAAGACATAATTGCCTCCATCATCAACTATCAAACCTCGAATTTGATCGTCAAAAATACTAATAGCGACCAACGAATTGGGATTGTCTTTAACGATTCCTTGATAGAAAGCCCCCTGTGTATCTTCAAAATAAAGCGTACGTCCATCACTAGTTGTCATATAATAATCTTCTGAAACAACAGGCACTTTGACCAATTCCAATTCAAGAGCATTATTGGCTGTAATTGGAATATCTAAACGCATATTTTCCTGAGCATTGACTCTTGTATCCGTCAAGACAGCAGGATAGACTTCCAATAAAACACCATCATTTACATAAGGTGTAGCATTTTTTTCTAAACTAGTAGGAGTCTTCTTGAAAATTTGTGGAGCTGTAAAATTTTCTTTTTCTTTGGCTTTTAAAACCTTAGAAGCGATTTCATTGGGAGGCTGAACCGTCTGGATTTTACTAGCAGCTTTTTCACCAAGCCGAATTTTTTCGATCAAATCCTGACCATTCAATTGAACCGCCACAAATAATAAAAAGAGTAAGATTCCTTCTTTTTGTAAATATCTAATCATTTTTTAAGAACTTTTGTAAATATCTAAACTAGATTAATACTATTGTTCTTAAATATACGATGAACCTTTTGTTTCTATCAAAGAAAAACTTTAGGTAATGTTAGTGTTGAAAATTGATTTTTTATTTGTAATGTATTTAAAGACAATTGGTTGCGATTTTATTTGTTAGCTGATAAGAAACAATCAATTTTACATTTCAAACAAAGTGTCTTATTGATGTCAATACGTTATAATTTATAAACTTTTTTGATATTAGATCGTAGCTGTTTTTTTAGGAGCGAAAGTTTGACACTTCGTCGTATTGGGAAGTCCCGCTATCCGTTCTTATTGCTGCTGCTTGGGTGCGATGAAAGGCACTTTCAAAGTGCCTTTCATCTGTGCTTGACTTCGAGCAGCAATACCACTCCTATCGGGGCTAGTTGGTTAAGGACACAACATCTCACAGACGGTGGCAGTAAACGTACCGCAATTTGACAACTTTTACCAAAAAATAAACCAAAGTTGTCAAGTTTCCAAGTAAGAACTACATTCGTGTATTGGTGGCAAAAAATCACGAACAAAACCTAATCGCCCGTCACCAAAAAAACATGAACCAAACCGAAAGCCATTCGTCACTAATAAAAACTACGAACAGGATCGTTTAGGGTGGATGCACGAACTAAAACCGTCCCCTTGCGTCCCTTGTGAAACCGTCCCTTCGTCCCAAAACCATAACACAAACCACCATGCCACCAATCAATCAAAAAATACCCACACTCCTAGTCGTACTCGGTCCCACATGCGTCGGAAAAACTGCCATTACCATCCAACTTGCCCAACATTTCCAGACCGACATCCTATCCTGTGATGCACGCCAAATGTATCAACAAATGAATATCGGAACAGCCAAACCCACTCCCGAAGAACAAGCGGCTGCGCCCCACCATTTCATTGACTTTTTACCCATAGAAGCCGAATACAGTGCAGGCAAATACGAAGAAGAAGCCCTACCTTTATTAGAAGAATTATTCAAAGAAAAAGAGGTCGTATTGATGACAGGAGGATCAGGACTTTACATACAAGCCGTCTGTGAGGGTTTCGATGCATTACCCCAGATTGACCCACAATACAGAGAAAACCTCAACCTCATTTTTAAAGAACAAGGTTTACAAGCCATCCAATCCCTATTACAACAAAAAGACCCCAAAGTTTTTGACAACATGAACCAGTCTGAAGTCCACAATCCTCAAAGGCTGATTCGAGCATTAGAGATCAAGGAAGCCACAGGCAAAAGCCTCACCGACTTTCAATCCAAAACCCCTAAAAAACGCCCTTTTCAAATCATCAAAATCGGCTTACAACGAGACCGTCAAAAACTCTATGAACGGATCAACCATCGAGTCGATTTAATGGTAGAAGCAGGTTTATTAGAAGAAGCGAGATCCTTGTTTCCCCACGCCCAATACAACGCCTTACAAACAGTCGGTTACCAAGAACTTTTCGGTTATTTTCGCCAAGAATACGACTTAGAAGAAGCCATCCGACTCATCAAGCGCAACACTCGCCGATACGCCAAACGCCAAATGACGTGGTTTAGAAAAGACCCCAATATCCAATGGTTTCACCCCAACGATTACGATGAAATATTGACCTACATCCAAAATTACTTCATTCTTTAGGATGAAGAATAAAATACCTTAAAGACAAGCATACTTTACTTCATTCTTTAGGATGAAGCCCCTAGAGACCCAAACTGGCACTAAGAAATCCTGCCCAAATCCAACTAGCCCCGATAGAAGTGGTATTGCTGCTCGAAGCCAAGCACAGATGAAAGGCACTTCCAAAGTGCCTTTCATCTCACCCAAGCAGCAGCAATAAGAACGGATAGCGGGACTTTC
>JAHDBB010000583.1 GCA_020630635.1 Chitinophagales bacterium | reverse complement strand
TTTACTCCCCCAACTTCTGATCCAACCACAACTCATACCAATCCAAAAAACCAATCCGTTCCTTCACCTCCATCTCATCAAAAGGATAAATTCCACTATCATTCATCCGATCATCTATCCATAAATGCCCATACTCCTCCCCATTTACCACCAAAAAAATAACCACTCCACATCCAAAATGACACAGATTCAAAATACCATAATTGTGTTCAGGTCCACCGATCAAATCAAACTTTTCATCAAAAATCTTTTCCTCCAATTCCTCATCTCCAGTCTCTTGCGCCTCATCCAAGCGTTTATACACATCATCCAATTCATCAATACAGTTCCACCACTCCCTATGCGGAAAAGGCTTTTCCAACTCATTATACCAAGCCAGATCAGGATACAGCAAACTTTGATTCAAACCATAATCTAAAGTCATCACTCCATAATACGGACCGGCTCCACCATTCCCAATTTGCGTAATAAACGCTCTATAATCTTCTGGCAATTTCACCTTATGTTCCCTTTCAAAAGCCTCCACTTTTTCCAAGCTCAACGTCAGGTTGAGTTTATATTCGTGACTACTTGCCCCAAAAACTTTCAGTTCTTGATCCTGTTTTTTGAGCTGTTCCAATTTATCCTGGACCCGTAAAATTTGCTGATTAATTTTTTCAGAATACATGTTCTATTTTTTAGGAGCAAAAGGTTCAATGCTTCGTCGTTACAGCAAGTCCCGCTATCCGTTCTTATCACCAAGCCACCCTCTACCGCAAGTCTTTTCGACTTGTGGTCTAAAGCCAAGCATTTTGGTGATACCACTACTATCGGGGCTATTTTTGAATAGTTTCAACCTTTAGTAACTGAACCGTTTTACAATTCAATCCATTCAAAACCATTTCTAATAATCCACAAAAAAGCAAAAATAAAGACAATAATCGACATCAAAAAAGTTTTTTCTTCTGTTAGGATACTCTAAAATCTACCTTTCAATAGATAGTAATCAAAGCCCTCATTGATGTTTCCATCTTTTTAGCATACTCTAATTTGACAAAAAAATGTATTGCCACTTATCACACGAAGGCTTTTATTTGCAACATACACATATCAATATGTGTTTTTGGTAAAAAATATTTAACAACCCAATGAATGTAAATAAACTTTTCAATCATTGGACATTTCCTAACTTTAAAAAATTTTCAATTATGAAAACAAGTAAATTAAACGCTTTCAAAAAAGCATACAATATCAAAAAAATATCAAACCATCAACAACAAAAAGTCAATGGAGGTACTGGAGTTACTTCTACTATTCCTGTAATAGGCTTAGTCTCTGGTGCCATCGCTGGTGATGTAGTAGAATAAATCTATTCTAGCTAAAAAACCTTATAGTTCAAAAATCAAAAAGCCCTTTCTCATCTTATGACAAGAAAGGGCTTTTCCTTTTTTAATTTCTAAAAAACTCCGTAACGAAAGGTTGAGACCTCCACCCAATAGCCCCGATAGTAGTGGTATTCGTGTAGCAGCGTTGGCTTCAAAAAACGTTGGCAACACGAATAAGAACGGATAGCGGGACTTCCCATCACGACAAAGCACCTTACCCTTCGCTCCAAACAAAGTAAAGTAAATTCACGAATTTACTCAAACACTACTCCACCATAAACTGATAAATCTCACTTTCCTGACCTTCCTCAAAAATCTCAATAAAGTAAAGACCTGAATGATATTGAGATACATCCAACGTCAACGCTCGACCTTCTACTTCATCAAAGTCCCCAATAGTTACTCGTTGTCCCAATACATTATAAATCTGATATGCCTGTAACTCCTTCGTTCCAAAATTGATATACACATAATCTTGTGCAGGATTGGGATAAACATGAATCAAATCATCATTAAAGATACGTTCACCTCCAATATTATAAAGATTAATCAAACCTTCACTACGTCGATCATTCTTTATTTCCATAAGATCCAACAAGCCCAAATTATCTACATTAAAGCCATGAAAACCACTCTCTTCATTACAATCATCCGTCACATTAATCACCACAAAAACGGTATCACAAACCACACCATAAGTATCACAAGCAATAATCCTTAAAGTATCTTTTCCTACAAACGCTGGTAGTGGTGTAAAACGAGAACAAAATTGATCTAAGATGCTAATGCTACAAGAAAAGTGATTGGTTGTTACGCTTGTAATCGCAAAATCTCCATCAGGAAACACACAAAAATCTGGACAAACCGTCACAGGCTCAAAAAATCCAGTTGTACATTCATAGATCGTATCATTCTCACAACCCGTTATGCCACAATCAATAAACTGGACTGAAACAATATTGGACTGTTCAGAAGGACAACCATAGGGATCAGTAAAAAGTGCGTAATACTTTCCTGGTTCTGTGATATAGAAAATCGAATCTTTTTGTTCATTGACCAAATTACCATCTTGATAAATTTCAATAATACAATCTTCAGGATCAGGCAATATCGTCAAAGTAATATAATCGCCTTCACAAACGACTGTATCACTTACCGTCAAAACAGGCGTTGGCATCTCTGGACAGTCATCATCTTCTTCCTCTTCCGTTACCGTAGTCCCTACTTCCTCATCTCCTTCTATTTCCTCTTCTGCTTCACAAGCCTCCACAACAATGGTAATACTATTAGATACATCCGAATCACAACCATTTCCATCTGTTATTCGCATACTCACCTCAAACTCTGTTACCTCTGTTCCCACAAAAACTTGCTCAAATTCATTGTTATTGACAAATGGATTGCCATCTACCAACCATTGAAAGTAAAAATCTTCTGGAACATCTATTTGTTTCACATAAAAAATAATGTCTGCTTCATCTTCCACACAATAATGGGTTTCATCTACCACCAAAGTAGGAGTTTCTGGAATCGTACAATCCGCCACATAAGTAATGGTATCACTACGCAAGAAAAGCTCTTGATCTTCGTCTCCCATTTCCGTCACTTCACTATTGCGTACCATCACAAAGTACTCCCCATCTTCACTAACCAACACATCATTGTCCCCAATCAAACTTACCCAAAACTCGCCATCTTTGTACCAATTATACGTATTATTGGTCAATGTTCCACCTGCATCCACTTCCAATTTACTGCCTGTCAAAGTCACAGGAATGGTTGCTTGTGGATTATAAATGACCTCATCAATATTAGAATTTGCCAACTCCTCCATTCCCTCAAAAGTAAAGCGATTGTTAGAAATATCCACAAATTCCAATTCTTCAAACTCTCCCAAAAAGGGAACAGGTCCAAAGAATTGATTATTATTCAAATAAATTTCTTCAATCAAGGGAAAAAGGTCAAAGTCGGTCAAGATACCAGTAAGTTCATTATCGCTCAAATCCATTATTTTCAACAAAGGAAAATACAATTCCGACAACCCACCAGTCAAACCATTATTGGCTAGTTCTAAGGCTTCAACCCCACAATCTTCCTCATCCAAAATCACACCATACCATTCATCTATCGGCTCTTCAAAGTCCCATTCATGTTCCCAATTCTCTCCATCAGTAGCTTCATACAAAGCCACCAATACCAATGAGTCTGTCATACGACGCACCATACATTCTTCATCTTGTGCTAAAAGAGTCGGACTACTCAAAAGCACCATACCCAACACCATTAACATCCATTTATTAAGCGAAGTTGTTATTTTTTTCATAGCATACTTTATTAAGTAAAGGGAGTTTATAAAATATCCCCTATTGATCTAAAAACAGCACATAAATCAAAACAGATAACTACATACCAAAAATAGCTATCAGCAACATATACTGCTTTTTCATTTAAAATACATTCAAACAAAGAGGCGACTTATGAGAGGAATTGGAGGGAGGCTTGGCTTTACAAAAATAACACATTTACCCCTAATTCCCTAAAGAATCTACGTCTTAAAATGTACAAATTATTTTCACACTATTTCTACATACGAAAACTTCTCAATTGTGTTATTTTTTTATTTATAATTTTAACTTAATTAGGAGCGAAAGGCAAAGAGCTTCGTCGCTACATTTAGTCCCGCTATCCGTTCTCATTCGTGTAGCTTAGTTTTAGGCAGCCAACGCTTCTACACGA
>JAHDBB010000582.1 GCA_020630635.1 Chitinophagales bacterium | reverse complement strand
CCTTTACTTCATTCTTTAGGATGAAGTCCCGAAAGAACCGAAAAAGCCTTTACTTCATTCTTTAGGATGAAGTCCCGAACAGAACCGAAAAACCATCAACCACTAACAAAAAAAACACAGACCATAAAGATACAGCCTGTGTTTGTGTAATTTGTGATATGAGTGTAAAATTATTTGTGTCGAACCGTAGTGGTTACGCCCAAACAAGGAACCGTATAGGAAGAACCTACCGACAAACCTCTTTGGAAGAGTTCCTTCTTTTCTGGTAAACTACCGTAGTATTTATTCATACTTTCTTGAGCTTTGTTGGCAGAAGCAGGATCAACTCTTTTGGCTTTACCCCACATATCCATTGCCACACAAACCGCCATACGTGCATCAAAACCTTCACAATTTCTAGCTCGACCTGCATAGATATTTCCAATCAAAATCCAAGGCGCACCCCAATCTGGACGCAATTCTGCTACTTCTCTCGCCATCTTCAATGCCGTTGACTTATCCTTTTTATTGTATGCATACATATTGGTTACTTCCATCTTGATTTCTGCTTTTTTAGCATTGTTGGTCTCTAACTCAATGGCTTTGTTGTAGAACATTTCTGCATTAACATAGTCTTCACTTTTCTTATAAGAACGAGCGATGAATTTACATTTACCAGCACTGGGTTCCATTTCATTGAATTTGATCGCTACATCCAAGAACACAGGATCGGCTGTACAACGGAACTTGGTCAAAGCACGATAGTATTTTGCCAATACCACAGGATCATTTGGATTTTCTGCATATTTAACTCCATAATACTCTTTGGCAGAAGCACAATCACTTACACCGTCTTTTTCTTCTTTATCCGCAATTTTACTATAGATAGGCTGAATGTCATCAATGACTTTTTGAAATTTATCTTTCTTTTTCTCATTATTCTCTACATTGTGTTGAGCAATAGAGATAATCTTATCATAAATTTCTTGGATTTCTTCCCCTTTGATCTCTTTGGCAGCATACTTTTTAGCCATCATCTGAAAATAAGGCTTTAAGACCGTATAGCTGGTTTCATTGCCACCATTGTCGATTGCTTTTGATAAGAAATCTTGGATTTTGGCTTTTTCTTCAGGATAATACTTAGCATACGCCAAACCTTTTTTACCTGTCAAGAAAGCACTTTTTCCCCAACAAATCGCTCGTTGGTCATAGATTTCCATCAACTTATCAAAGTTCTTTTTCTTTTCAGTAGGATCTGTTGCATCTTCAAAAAACTTCTTATAAATCTGCTCACCATCTTTAAAGGTTTGTTCTCTCAAACCAGGCGCATTTTCATATACATAAGTCCAATCATTCAAGCAAGATTGGTAGTCGCCATTTTTGAAAACAGAGCGATAAAGAGAGATACTTTGTACTGCTTTTACCGAATCTTCTCCATACATCAAGCAACCATTTTTATTTTCTTTAGTTGCCCAAGGCTTTTCTTCTTTGGGCATTTCCATCACTTCCTCTATCTTTTCCTTCTTAGCCTTCTTTGGTTTCTTTTTCTTAGACTTTTGTGCCATTACGTCTGCATCAAATGCCACAAATAAAAAGGCTAAAAGCAGTGCCAATAGCCCCATTTTTTTTAATCGAATCATTTTGAAAACGTTTTTCTGATTTATGTGAAATTTTATTTTTTGAAAGTCTTTTTTGGAGAGAACAGTTATTACTCTTTCATCGCAACGGGTCTCCCCGCTGTCCGTTCTCATTGCTGCTGGCTTGACTCTACCGCAAGTCTTTTTGACTTGTGGACTTGGCTTTAGGCAGCAATACCACTACCATCGGGTCTAGGTGGTCATGGAAAGTATTTCTTAGTACCAGTTAATAGTGACAATGGGACGAACTCTCCACATTTTACATGTTTGTGACGAAGGGGCGTTAAATTGGTCTCTTTATTTATAAAAGAAAGAGCTAAAGCCGTCCCTTCTTCCTCAATCACATATTGAACTGCACTACGGACTATCGACCATCAACTATGGACTTATAATCAATAATACTTCTTTTTAACGAACCATTTGCTATTAAAGGTAAAACCAATTGTCGTTTTTACGTAATTTTCCGAGATCAAATTCTGATCTGTGCTACCTCTTTGACCTATATCAAACGAAAGGTTTAAACGAGCAAATTGTTGAAAATCATTCCGAAAACGCAAGGGTAAACCCAATCCTAAAGTCAAACCGTATTCTGGTAAATCCGTATCTCTCAATTGTAAGTTATTACTATTGTAGTAAGCTCCTAAACGATAATTTAAGCGTTTAAAATAGTTGTTGATGTCATTAATGTCTGGGGTGATAGAAGCCCCTACTGCTATTTTAAAACTATTTTGTAAAACATCACTACTTTCTCCATTGATTCTATAGTTTTCCCATTGAGTAAACTCAAAATCAGCATTGATTCTCCATTGATTATAAGTTGTTGTATCATTTAAGGTAATACCTGCACTATATCTAGCCGGTAAATCAATGCTTCCTTCTATATCAGATACAAAAGATATAGGAATGGTATCGAAATTGGAAAATTCTAAGGCATCATCGTTAAATCTACCTCGTTCCCAAGTCTCAGAACTTTCTGTTTCTAAAGTAGTAGGGAGTTGATAGGTTCCACCTACCGTCAACATGAGGTTTTTATTCGGAAGTTTTTGTTCATATTGTGCACCTAAGTTCCACAAAAAACCATTGGTCAGGGTATTGACACTTTGTCCAACATCGAAAGATTCACTGGCTTGTAGATACTCAATAAAGGTAAATTTGGTAGTAGAGCCAAAAACATAATGAGTATTAAAACCAATAGAAAGACCTTTGTATTTAAAGCCGCTTCCTATATAGATGTTTTGAAGTCCACCTGTTCCAAAGTACGTTAACCGTTCCAAACCAATGGTTTCATCAGCATTGATACGATCTTCCTTTAAAAAGTAGTTGATTTTACTAAAAGGACTCGCTCCAAAACTGGCTCCCCAGAATTTATTGATGGGAAAACCCAAGTTGAGGTAGGAGAGACCGACTTGTGAGGTACGTCCCGTTTCATCTAAAGTATTGAGACGAATCCCATTGAAATCTAAGCCTGTTTCAAAGACGGTCAATTTGAGGGAGGTATAGCTGGCAGGATTGCTCGCATTGAGAAATAGGGGAGAGCGAAAAGCTGTTCCTGTATTACCCATCGAACGCTGTAAAGCTGATTGGGGATTGTGTAAGTCACCTATACCAAAAAAAGAGTAAGGACTATTTTGGTTGGTGATTTGTGCCGTAAGTTGTTGGCTAAAAAAAGCCAATATGAAAATAAGTGTAAATCTATATATTTTTCGCAAAATTGTGTTCCAGTATTTTGTTGAGACCAATGGGTAATAGGTTTGGGTGTGCAAATATCTCATTTTTCAATTTTTTTTCAAAGAAAAGGGCATCTCCTCCTGTAATTAAGGCTTGTATTGGACCAAATTGGGCTATATATTGTTGGATTCGCCCTTCAATTTCGGCAATACAGCCTTCGACTACGCCTGTCAAGATAGAAGTCTCGGTAGTTGTACCAATAAATTCTTCTTGGAAACGGGCTTTTACAAAAGGTAGCTTGTCGGTGTAGTCGTTCAAGGCTTTAAAACGTAAATACATACCCGGTGCGATGCTTCCACCCCAATATTTTCCTGTGGAATCTATAAAATCATAGGTAATACAAGTACCTGCGCTGATGTATAGACAGTTTTTGTCAGGAAATAGGTGATGAGCAGCTACTACACCGCCTAATCGGTCTCTTCCTAATGTTTGAGGTTGTTGGTATTGGTTATTGATGGGAACAGGCGTGTCTGTTGATATGTTGATAAAGTAGTCTAGGTTTTTTTCTAAAAAGGTGATAAGGGCAGCATTGTAGTGGCGGACAGATGATAAGATGCCCTTTTTTAACTCATATTTTTTAATAATATTTTTTAAAAGCTGAAAACCTTCATCCCATTCGGGGAGGCGGTGGTGTAGGTGTACAGTGTCAGAGGCTTCTACAGTATATAATTTGATAAAGGTGTTGCCGATGTCAATACAGAGATTCATAGTTTTTATTTTGTTGTATCTTTGTGGTTTTTTAGTGACTGGTGACTGGTGACTGGTGA
>JAHDBB010000581.1 GCA_020630635.1 Chitinophagales bacterium | reverse complement strand
CTAAAATCCTCCTCATTCTCGACTTAGATGAAACCCTCATTTATGCCACCTCCAAACCTTTAGCCCGACCAGCCAACTTTCAAGTCTTCGATTACCACATTTACAAAAGACCCCATTTAGACAATTTCCTAAAAAGTTGCGCCCAAAATTTTGAGTTAGCGATATGGTCTTCTGCCTCCAACGATTATGTCGAATCAGTCGTTGAAAAAATCATACCCAAAGACATTCCACTAGCCTTTGTTTGGGGAAGAAGTCGAGCGACTTTGAGACGAAATATGATCGTAGAAGCAGATGCTTATCTAGATGCAGATTACTATTTCAACAGCCATTATCATTACATCAAGCGACTAAGCAAAGTGAAGAAAAAAGGCTATCGTTTAGAACAGATGCTCATCGTTGATGACACACCTCACAAGTCCCAATGCAATTATGGAAATGTCATCTATCCACTTCCATACGGAGGAGACCTAAATGACAATGAACTCTTCTACCTCGCCCAATATCTCAAAACCCTTGCCCATGTTCCCAATGTCCGAACCATCGAAAAAAGAGGGTGGAGGCAAGACTATATTTATGGCAAAAAAATATGAAAAACCGAAAATCAAGTATATCGCCCTTCCAACCTCTCTGCCAAATGCTCAATACTCGCCTTTCTCGCAATCACATCAACCCATCCTTCAGGAATCCCCTCAAAACCATAAAAGATACCAGCCAATCCCCCAACGATAGCCGCCGTAGTATCCGTATCTTCTCCCAAATTGACCGCTTTCAAAACCGTATCAGCATAATTGTCTTCTGACAAGAAACACCAAAAGCTCGCCTCCAAAGAATGAATCACATAACCCGAAGAACGAATCTCGTCTCGTTTCAAGTAAGAAATATCTTGTTCAATCAAACGTTCAAAATGCTGTGTTTCTCTTTCACTGATTTGATACGTTTCCAAAAAGTCTTTTATTCTAAATCGCAACTTTTGATAAGCCACTTTTTTATCTTTTTCACCTTGTATCAATATATCGGCAAACTCCAAATAAATCAAGCAACACAAAGCACTCCGAATGTGTCCATGTGTCAAAGCCGAAACCGTCCAAATCAATTCAAAGCGTTCAAAAATACTCTTATCTTTCAATTCAAAAACCAAAGGCAAAATCCGCATCAAAGAACCATTACCATTGCTTCCTTCATTAAAATAATAGCGTTGCAATTTAAGCTGTTTAAGATTTTTATCTTTGACCAAAACCTTGAGTGTATCAATAGACTTTGAAGTGGTCATACCAATATCGAAAAGCTCATTATGTGCGGTCCAATAATTTTTATATCGCCAATTGACAAAATTTTGAGCTATATCCACTAAGTCAAAGCCTTTCGTCAAACTCTCTGCCAAGCAAAAAGTAAGCGAACTATCATCGGACCAAGTACCTTTGGGTTGATGATGTGTACCATATCCCCTCATAGACGTTACCGGATTTTCATCCAAATCTGTACGAGGTAAAAACTCAACAGGAACGCCCAAAGCATCTCCCACAGCTACACCAAATAAAAGTCTTTTTGCTAAATTTTTCATGGATTTATTTTTTGTGATAAGGGGACTAAAACTGTATCAACCAAATGAAGACAAAAATAATTCCAATAACTATTTATAATTGCTTGACCCAATCAACTATTCTCGCAATAGCTGCTACCAAATCAGGGCAAGCAATTTTTACAAAACTATCTGAAAGCATCATGGCTTTAAAATCATTTTGAGCCAAATCCAACGCTTGTTCACCATCAAAATTGACATAAGATAATCGGGCGACCAGTTGTTCATCTGGACTTCCAAAATGACTTCCTGCCAATAATGCAACGCCTGTATCTTCCAATAAAGTGTTACACAAAGTGATGCTATCATTCATATAGTGTGCGTGCAATTTTTTTTGATAGTAAGTAAAGTTGGGATAAATATAAAAACCTCCTTGTGAAATGGGATGACTTAAATGTGCTTTATGCAATTGAGTAGAAACATATTGACCGACTGCATTTAAAATACGGCGAGTATGATGCAAATAATTAGCTAATTCTTCGGACTCACTATAAGCTACGATGGCAGCATATTGAATGGGTGCGCTGACTGCTGAAAAGGTTTCACTAGCGACAACGGACATAGAATCCAATAACCAACGATATTCGGGTGGAAAATAAAACAGCCCTAAACGCCATCCTCCTGCACCACACCATTTACTCAATCCCGTACTGACAATGGTGCCTTCTGGATAGTATTTTGCAATGCTTTTATGTTGTCCTTCATGGTGCAATTCGCCATAGATTTCATCTGCTAAAATGAGTAGTTTGTATTTTTTGGCGACTTTAGCCAACTCCTGTAAATGTTCTGGTGAATAAGTAACTCCTGTGGGGTTGTTGGGATAGTTTAATAATAATAATTTAGGGGAGTCTGGATTTTTTTTACAGGCATCTTCTAATTTAGATGACGTGATGCACCAAGCATTTTTTTCGGTGGTAGGGATCCATATTACCTCATTTTTATTGATTTGCGCTTGTGGCTGATACGTTACCCAACTAGGGCGAGGCAATAATAAATCTGCTTGATAAGTGACTTGCAATAAATAAAGCAACTCTTTGCTACCTGGACCGATAAATATATTTTCTGCCTGTCGGTTGAGACGGAGATGGTAGTTTAAATATTGGGCGGCAGCTTGGCGCAGTGGGTAAAGTCCTTTGACGGGTAAATAGGCTTTTTGATGGGCATTTTCTTGCAAGGCTTTGACGACTATGTGGGGGACAGGAAAGGGAGATTGTCCGAATCCTAAACGGTATACTTTTTTTCCTTGTTCTTCCAACCACGCACTTTTTTCGTTCATGGCTAAAGTGGCAGAAGGTTTGAGTTGGGCGACATTAGGGTTGAGAGGTAAATGCATAGTTTTTGATTTAACAATATTAGTTTTTTTAGTTTGGTTTCTGGCTTCATCTCAAAGAATGAAGTAAAATGTTTTCTTTTATTTGGAGAGAACGGAACTCGCTTCGTCGTGATGAGTCTCCCCGCTATCCGTTCTTATGCATGCAGCCCAGTTTTAGGTAGCCAACGCTTGTGCATTCATACCACTACTATCGGGTCTATTTTGAAAGGACAGCACGTTTCACTAACTGATAAAAATTCTCTTCAGACGTGAGAACAGTTGCAAACTGTTCCTACAAATAGTTTTTTTGACAACATATCTAATCACTATTCGACCACGTTAAGATGCCTTTTCTTGGATAAGGTTCAAATCCTTTGAAAACTGGATTTTTGGTGGATTCATAGATCAAGATGTGTATCCATGCTTCGTGAGAAAGATGCGCCTTTTCCGCATTTATGACCAGCATCTTATCAAGATGATATTGGGTCAAAATTTTTGTGATGGCTTTGATGTCTGCTTCATTAATTCCGTTGGTAGCTCCCGTTCCATTGTAATGTTGGGTAAAGTATAGATTTAGGTCAATGTCGGGACTTAGAAAGGTGGGAGTAGGGGAGGCGGTATAGTCATTGTGTAGAGGAAGGTAGATGCCTTCCATTGTTGGATGTAAACAAGCTGTTCCACCTGTTTGGTTACTGATAAGAACGCCTGATGGATACTCCATAATGATTCCCAATCCTACAGAATCCCATATTTCAATGATAGGTTTGTTCAACTTTTAAAAAATTCTAAGTACTACAATTTTAGTTTGGTTGTTTAGGTTTGCCAAAACAAAGAAAAGTTCAATCGTTTCAATCAATTGTTAACCAAGTAATGAACCTGCAATCCGATTGATTTATATGAATAGACTCCTTTCTCTTCATCAATCGGATTGCCTCTTCTTTGCGTGGGTAGCAATCCGATTGAAACGATACATTTTTTCTTTGATTGTAAAATGGGGCAATCTTAGACGGGTTGTCTTTTTGTAGGTTCTTATTAAAAACCAACTAGTTATGAATGGATTTCATTCTAAGGTTCAGTTTCTATAGGTTCTGACTAAAACCAACTAGCCCTGATAGTAGTGGTATTCGTGTAGAAGCGTTGGCTTAGGAAAACGTTGGCAACACGAATGAGAACGGATAGCAGGACTTTCTATAGCAACGAAGCAACTAACCTTTCGCTCCAAATCAAA
>JAHDBB010000023.1 GCA_020630635.1 Chitinophagales bacterium | reverse complement strand
TTAATTTCAAAATTCTAAAATGGTTCAGTCTCTATAGGTTTTGATCTTTCAAAAATAGACCCGATAGTAGTGGTATTGCTGTGTTGTGTGTTGGCGTGGGTTGTGGCGAGGCAACAGCAATAAGAACGGATAGCGGGAGACCCGTTACGATGAAAGAGTAATAACCGTTCTCTCCTAATAATAAAACAATTTAAAATGAAAATGATAGATATTGGTATTAATTTGGTGAATAAACGCTTTAGTCAGGATGTTGATGAAGTGGTAAAACGAGCTATAAATGCTGGTGTAACGAAGATGGTGGTGACAGGAGTGAGTGTCGAAAATAGTCAAAAGGCGTTGAAGTTGGTGAGACAATATAAGGGAACGTTGTATTCGACATCTGGTATTCATCCGCACGATTCAAAATCATCCAATCCACAGCAGTTGGCAATTATTCGAGAATTGGCTTTGGAAAAAGAAGTGGTGGCCGTCGGGGAGTGTGGCTTGGATTTTAATCGAAACTATTCGCCACCCAATATGCAGGAAGAATGCTTTAAAGGACATTTGGAAATTGCGACAGAAATACAAAAACCTTTATTTTTGCATGAACGAGATGCCCATAAACGCTTTATGGAAATTGTGTCGGATTTCCCCAATTTGCCAAAAGGAGTGGTACATTGTTTTACAGGCAATACCATTGCATTGAAAGCTTATTTAAATCATGGATTTTATATTGGGATCACAGGAGCTGTTTGTAATCCCAAAATGAGTTACTTGCAAGAGTTTGTGAAGTATGTTCCGTTGGATCGTTTGATGGTCGAGACGGATGGTCCTTTTATGCTTCCTAAGAATATGGAACGGTTTCCTAAAAATCGGCGCAATGAACCTGCTTTTTTACCGTATGTGGTCAAAATGATTGCACAATGTATGGGGAAATCAGAAAAGGAAATCGCAGAGGCAACGACTAAAGTGGCTGAAGAGTTTTTTGGAATTTGAGAGAAAATAAAAAGTATGAAATATAAAGTTTTACTTTGGATTTTATTGATTTTAGGTATAAATGAAATGAGAGTAAATGCTCAAAACGTTGCGTGTTCTATATCTGATCTATCGGTAGAATCCTATGAATGTGATGAGGATGGAATGTTTTTAGTTGATCTCTCTTTTGAATTTGAAGAGGTGGGTGAATCGGGATTTATGGTACAAGGAAATGGCGAAAACTATGGTGATTTTGAGTATGAAGAAATGAGCCAAAATGGTTACATTACCGTAGGTCCATTGGAGGGAGATGGTGAAACTTTTTGGGAATTTATAGTGATTGACTTAGAGAATGAAGATTGCCAAGACTTTGTAGAATTTGGGGTGGTGGAGTGTATGTATTGTCATTTTGAAGAAGTTGAAGCCATTGTTGATTGTGCAGGAAATTTGGAGATTGACTTTGAATATTTTGATACAACCAATGAGTTTTTCGACTTATTTATAGATGGCGAATTTATTGATTACTATGCGTTTTCGGACTTGCCGATTGCTATAAATGCACCAGAAGGAGCCGAAGAAATCAAGATTAGTGAAAATGATAATTCAGCGTGTTTTATCGAATCACTCATTGATTATGAAGATTGTAATGATTGTTCTATTTCTAATGTATTTGCAGAAGCGTATCAATGTGATGAGGACGGAATGTTTTTGATAGACCTTACTTTTGGCTTTAATAATGTAGGAGACGAGGGATTTACTGTACAAGGAAATGGGATGAATTATGGAAACTTTGAGTATAGTGAAATGATCCAAAATGGTTACATTACTTTAGGTCCGTTGGAAGGAGATGCAGAAACTTTTTGGGAGTTTGTGGTGATGGATTTAGAGAATGAAGACTGTCAAGACTTTGTAGAATTTGGGGTCGTCGATTGTATCAATTGTCGTTTCGATAACCTGGAAGCAGTAGCGAATTGTGAAGGAAATATAACGATCAATTTTGAATATTTTAATATAAGCAATGAGTTTTTTGATTTGTTTATAGATGGAGCGTTGTTAGATTATTATGCGTTTTCGGATTTGCCGATTGTGGTAAATGTACCAGAAGGAGCCGAAGAAATCAATGTATCTGAAAACGATAACTTGGAGTGTTTTATGGAAACGTTGATAATATATCCAGACGAAGAAGCATGTCCAGACTCTTGTTATTTTGAAAACTTGGTTGCTATTTATGATTGTGACGATGTTAATTTAGTGGAAATCAATTTTGATGCTTATCATACGACTAATACATTCTTTGAAGTGTATGTAGATGACGTTTTTTTTAATTATTATGAGTATGCAGATTTGCCGATTACGATTGGTGTGACAGTAGGGGCGGATGCCATAAAAGTTGCTGAAAATGATAATGTAGATTGTTTTTTAGAAGCCTTGATCGAAGAAACCCTTTGCAATGATTTGGACGATTTAAAGGATTGGGGAATACAAGTTTTGTCAACATCTCAAGAGCTGAAAATAATGCAGCCAAATGTAACGGATAAGATCACAATGTATCAAGTGAGTGGGCAAAAGGTTTGGGAAGGCAAAGACTTGATGGAAGCTATTTTTATTTCAACTGTTGGGTTTTCAAAAGGACTCTATATTTTAGTCTTGGATTTGGAAAATGGAATGCGTTTATCTCATAAAATCATCATCGAATAAGCTATGTCGAACTTGGAAAATGGTAAGTCTGTTGAGCGGAAACGAAGTATCAAATGGTATCCGATTTTGTTGTCGGTAGCCTTTTTGATGTTCTTTGTCATTTGCAATACTCGACGGTCTTATGATGCTCCAATAGAAAAGGTTCGATGGGATTTTTTAGAGGGAAGAATGGTCGTTTTGGCAGATGAAATACCTGCTACTCATCAAGAGATGCCCGTTTATAAAAATCTTAAAATGGTATACGAAGACCAGCTTATTTATGAAAATACTGAAAAAACTTTTATCACCAATTTTGGAATTTTGCCGATTATTCGAGACTTAGATAATGGAGAAGTAGAAGCATTGTTGGGCGTGAAAACGGCTTCGACTTTTAATATACTACGTTTCGTAATAGAAGATAAACGGATTTTATCACAGGAACGTTTGCCCCTGTTTTCGGGTGGTCATCGCAATGTGGATGAAGATGAGGCAATAGAGTTTATGGGGTATTTGGAAAATTATGGAGACTATTGTATGTTTTGTGATTCGGTGTATTACAATCCTTTGTTGATTTATGAGATGCGTTCAGATGGTTTTCGTTTGGATAGTACCGCAACTCGCCAATGGATTGAAAAACATTATGAGGAGTTCAAAGGATTTAAGGCAGACTCTAATGTGGTGGTGAAAAAGCGGTAGTTTTGTGGGTGACTGGTGATGAGTGACAAGTGACTGGTGACAAGTGGCGAGTGACTTTCGGTTCAGAAACTATACGTTCTTTACCTTAACAAGCTAGCCCCGATAGAAGTGGTATGAATGCAAGAGCATTGCACCACAAGTCGAAAAGACTTGCAGTAGAGTTAGGCTGCCTTCATAAGAACGGATAGCGGGACTTTGTGTAGCGATGAAAGATGAAACTTTCGCTCCTGAAAAATAAGAAACTATAAAAATATACTTTACTCTTTGATTAGTTTGATGATTTCTCTCCCTTCTTTTGTATGTACTTGTAGTAGATAAATTCCCTTTGTCAATTCTTGCGTGTATAGCTGAAAAGTATAATTTTGGATGTTTTTTTCTTCCTTGATTTTATTGCCTTGAATATCCCATATTTGTAGAGACTCAATGAGTGTGTGTGGATTGGACAAGGTAATGTATGTATCAAAAGGATTGGGATAAATAGTGGTAGGATATTGAGATGGAAGATTGGAAAGGCTGGTGAAAATAGAACAGCCCATATAATTGCAATCGTATTGAAAGTCGTTATTAGAATACGAAGATAGTTCTTGATAGGCATCATATCCTGGGAAACTGCAAGAAGTTATGCCTGGAAAAAGATAAGTATCAATAGGACCAATTCCCTCAATGATTTTACCACAAAAACCATAGAGACCTTCAAGTTGAGAGACCATCAGGAAGCGACGATTTTCTCCATTAACATCTTCCAAACCGATGCTGTCAACCTGAATGATATTGGTGGTAGAATCAACTGATGGCAAGGTGAAAGTATCTCCAACTTGTGCATTTATATCATATAAGAGCGAAAAAACATCATCTTTATACCAAAAAATAGAATCATTGCTTTCATACACATACTGACTTGGTAATGGAATGGTGTCTGTTCCATAAGTAAAGACATTATTTTGCACACTTTCAATAACCCTATCGTAGTTGGTGATTTTTAATTTTTGAGCATTGATTTCATTAAACAAGGTATCTTTTTCATAGACTATTTCTATATAGCCACCAGGTCCCCCTACATTGAAGTAATCATATTGCCAAGTCGAATTTTCAGCCAGCCAAGATTGTCCTAAAAGATGGGTGAAACTGAAGAAACTGATGAGGAAAATAAGAGATTTTTTCATAGCATGTTGTATTTGGTTTTGCTATGAATAATAACGTTTTAAAAAATAGATGAGTTGCTTTATAGATGTTTTTTTTTGGAGAGAACGGTTATTACTCTTTCATCGTCACAAGTCTCCCTGCTATCCGTTCTTATAAATGCAGCCTCGCCACAACCCACGCCAACGCATTGCATTTATACCACTACTATCAGGTCTATTTTAGGTTGGCTCAACCTATTTTTCGCAGTAAAAAAATCGGAAAGCGAGCAATAGACTCAGCTTTCCGATTTGATGAAAAAGGGAATTATAAGTAAAGTGACAAGTCTATGGTGACAAGTGACTCTATGCTTCTTTGAGCGATTTTGTTTTTATGGTTTTTGTTCTAGGAAATTACCATCTTCATCAAAAATCAAAATGACTTTTTCTTCCCCATCTAACAGCATAACCACATAACGACCATCATTTTTTTGCTTGGCTTTGTGAAACGCTAAGTCACCAAAATTGGCAGTAACATAATCTGTAATAGTAGCTGGTAAATCTTCATAAGCGACAGGTGTGCCACCACAAGGACCGCCATGATGTATTGGATTTCTTTCTTCCATAAAATTGCCTTCTGCATCAAAAATCAGTAAAATATGTCCTGTCAATCCAATGACATATTGATCTCCCTTTAATTTAGCTCGCTTAATTTCATTGTCAGGATAATTGGTAGCAACATAATCTAAAATGGCTTGAGGTACATCTGCCAAAGCTAAAGTATCACCACACATTCCGCCACCAGGTCCACCACGACGAGGTCTTTTATTACAAGGACCAGCCGCACCATTGGGCAGTTCATCCAAATACCTTCCATTGTCATCAAAAAAAGCAAGTTCCTCATTGCCCATCGTCAGTTGAAAACCCAGACCTTCGGCTTGTGCAGCACGGTCTATATAGGTCTCAAAATAATTGTTGTCTGTAAATTCGGTAATATTGGTTGGTAGGTCAGCAGTCGAAACCTCTGTTTGATCTGCTTCAAAAATTTCTTGTGCCAAAGAATCTAAGCCTGTTACATCATCTTCACAAGAATAAAAGGAGAATACAAATAAGAATGCACTTAAAACAAAAATTACCTTTTGCATAAACTTAATAATTTAAAAAGTTAAATAAAATAACCTGTTTGCAAACGTTGGTTGAATTAATGTATAAGTGCGTCTATAGATTGTGTTTTTGTTAAAAATAAGGTGAAAGTTATGTTCGTGCTTGCGAACAGTTTATTAGACAAACGGAAGGTTTAATTTATTCGGAGAAAATTCATTTTTTTTGAAAAAATCTTTAGAAAAATCGTAAGCAATTGATTTTTAGTATTTTATGGGTTGTTTTTTTGAAGGAAAAATTTAAATTTCAAGATTAACATAGAATGTTTAAAAAAGTTATTGAATATTTAGTATATTAGATTTGGATATGTTTGAAGATTGGACCCTGCTAAAATCAATCTTTATGACTCAAACGTCTAAATATTTACTGTTTGTCTTTTTTCTCTGTATGAGAATTACGGATGTCTCTGCTTCTAAATTGTTGATAACAGAAGAAGTGGAAGTATTGGAATTATTTCCTTATTTGGAGATTTATGAGGACGAAAATTCTATGACTTTTGAAGAGATTAGACAAAATGAGGGAGTCTTTAGGGCTTTTGAGGAAGACGATAGAGGTCGGACTAGTCGAAAGCCGAATTGGCTGCGTTTTGAAGTGGAGCAACAGGTAGAAGATACACTCAATTTATTGCTTCGTATAATGGATAGCGATTATACAGATGTCTGGATATTATCAGATACTTTAATAAAGTTGAGAACAGGAAATTTGGTAAAAAGAGAAGAACGGTCTTATCAAAGTACCATAGATCATGTAAGATTAGACTTTCTAAAAAACAAGAATTATCAAATTTATTATCGGGTTGAGCGAGTGAATGGTGTTGTTAGATTTCGTTATCCTCCTTGTTTGATGACAGAAAGTTATGAACGAGAAGGACGAATAGAAAAATATTTTAAAAGGCGAAAATATAGCTTGCTTTATACTGCCTTTTTTGGAGCGATTTTCATCATTATGATTTTGGTTTTAGCTCAAAAGATACAATACGGAGAACAATTTAGTTGGTATTATTTATTTTATATTTCAGCTATCTTTTTTTATTTTTTTCGAGGTTTTTCATCCTCCACACAATTTGATTTTTTATTGGGACCACTTTGGCAATGGCGAGAGCATTTACACGCTCCAACTACTTATACTATTTATCTTTTCTTTACCTTATTTTTAATCGACTTCTTAGAGCTTAAACGCCCGCAAAAAATGCATTATTTATTACGAGGCGTTATCGTATATATTTCATTTTGTTTTCTCCTTTTTCTAATTATATGGAGTCTTTCAGATTACCATTATGCTTATGCTTTTTTTAGAGCTACTCGTTGGGGTTTAGCTATCTTATCTTGTATTGTTTTAGTATTTTCATTTAGAGTTCAACATCCTTTGAGAAATTATGTAATTGTAAGTTTGCTTTTTGTGGTAATTATGGGTACTGTTGCTATTGGTTTAAGACCAATCAACCAGAAATATAGACTGCTAGGACAAGATATTCCTAACTATCTTTATAGTCTTAATTATTTTCGTCTTGGCTTTTTAGGAGACATTGTATGTTTTTATTTAGGACTCAACAAAAAATACCAACTTGCTCAAGAAGCCAAAAAAGAAGCTTTACAACAACTCAATGAAACAGAACTAAAAGCACTCAAAGCACAAATGAATCCTCATTTTATCAGCAATTGTGTAACCAGTTTAAAAGCCTTAATCGCCAAAGGACAACAAAAAGAAGCCATTTTTTACACAGATAAATTTGCTCAACTAATGCGTATGTCTTTGGCATTATCAGATGAAAAAAGCATCAGTTTAGAAGAAGAATTAGAGTTTTGTGAGTTGTATTTGATTTTAGAAAAATTACGTTTTCCCCAAGTTGAATATGCATTTCATTTAGATCCTAAAATAGATACTTCCTTTATCCAAATTCCTCCCATGATTTTACAAATCTTCTTAGAAAATGCATTACAACATGGATTAAAACATCAAACCAAAGGAAAGAAAACCATAGAATTATCGGTCACTTATGAAAAGGAAAACATAGTATGTCGAATTATTGATAATGGGATTGGTAGAAAAAAATCCCAAAAATTGAACGGCAATAGACGTTCTTTTGGAACTCGTTTGACTCAACAAAAAATAGAAGTCTTTAATAAAATATACGATGCCAAAATAGACTTTTCAATCAACGATTGTTTAGATAAAAAAAATGAAGTCATGGGAACAGAAGTACTTATTTATCTTGAACAAAAAAAACCAACAAATGCTCAAAACTATTTTGATTGATGACGAAATGGCTTGTTTGGATGTATTAAGTTCAGACCTTCATAGCTATTGTCCAGAAGTACAAATCTTGGCTATTTGCAACCAGCCTGAAAAAGGATTAGAAGCCATTCAAAACCTAGAACCAGACCTTGTGTTTTTAGATATTGAAATGCCAAATATTACAGGCATCGACTTAATGAAACGCCTCAAGCAGCCTTCTTTTTCAGTAATTTTTACCACTGCTTACGATAAATATGCGGTACAAGCCTTTCGACTAAGTGCCTTAGATTATTTGCTAAAACCGATTGTCAAAGATGAATTAATGAATGCCGTGCAAAAGGCAAGACACTTTTTGAATAAACAGCATTTATCCGAAAGAGTAGAAATTTTGGCAAAGCAAATCAGTGAGCAACAAGATCAACGTATTTGTTTTCCAAGTACGTATGGTTATGCCTTTTATACCGTAAGTGATATTTTATATTGTTGTGCAGGCGGAAATTATACAGATATTTATTTGAAGGCTCAAAAGAAGCCTTTGACCGTAACCATGCAACTCAAAAAAGTAGAAGAAAAATTGAAAACTTACCAGTTTCAACGCATTCATCAGTCGCATTTGGTAAATCTGAAATACTTGGTGGAGTTTGATCGTCGGGATAATGGATTTGTGACAATGTTGGATGGAAAACGATTGCCTGTTTCGAGGAGTCGGAAGGAGGAGTTGTTGGGGTGGATACAAAGACGTTGAAAGCATTTATGTTTACCTTAAAATATCAAAAATCTTATTGATGATTTCTACCATTTTTTCATTGTTGACTTGTGCAACAGATTTTAAAATAATATTTTGATCTGCAGTAAAAATACGATTGGGTCTTACATAAGAATTAGTAATAAGAGAGCCCGTTTGTAAATCTTCATTTGTCAATAAAACAGCATACATATCTGAACTGAATCGACTAGTGATTTGGCACAAAATAATGTCATCACCTTTAAGATTAGCTAGTACCAATGCAGGTCTTTTTTTACTATTTGACAAATCAGAAAAAGGAAAAGGGACAACAACAATACTACCTTTTATAAATTTTTCCATGCTTCCTCTTCTTTATCAGATAGCCAGTCTTTTGCCAATATTTGCTCTGTAGCTAAATGAGTTTGAATAACATCACTATTTTGCTCTTTTTGCAAAAAATCACTTAATGTTTTTTTTTCTTCAGAAGACAGTTGTTTAACTATAGAAAGCAACTGTTCAAAAGTTAGAGATATATTTAAGTTATATTTCATGAGATACTTTTATAAAGGTCGAATATATCCTATTTTACTGATAAAAACAAAAAAGCTATTTACTACTCAATAATTTAGCCAAGAGATTAAACCAATAAACGGTCCGTTTCGAGGAGTCGGAAGGAGGAATTATTAGCTTGGATACAAAGGCGTTAACTATACAATCATATCATACATTGGTACACCAAGGGAGTTCATTTATACAATAAAGGTTTTATAATTGGAGACTTGTTTTTAGATTAGCAAAAAGTTATAAAGATAATTACTTTTTTAGGAGCGAGCGTTTCATCTTTCATCGCAATGGCAAGTCCCGCTATCCGTTCTTATGAATGCAGCCAAGTTTTTGGCAGCCATTCTTCTTGCATTCATACCACTACTATCGGGGCTAATTGGTTATAGACACAACTACGACCAGTCATCAAAAATACGACAAGACCCATCAACAATGAACAACTTACACAAGATCATAACAAAAAGGATAGAACAATTTTCTGAAAGTCATCCCAATAATAAGATAAATAAAAGTGATTGGACACAAAAAATCATTGATAGACTAAGAGTCAAAACCAATATAGAAGAAGTCAAAGAAATCATTTTACAAAAACACATCTTACAACTATGTCATGATTTAGAAGACATCCAATTACTAAAGAATAAATCAATTTTACTCATTGAAAAATATCAACATTACCTCAAAAGCTTACTCAATAAATACATCCGAAAAAATTATCAGGAAGATATAAATCCAGAACAATACTACTATCTCATAGAAAATATCAATGCTCTATTATTAGAAAAACTACTGACAGGAAAATTAGACTTTAAAGGTAAATCTTTATTAAGCGTTTATCTCTATAGAGTAATGCAAAATCTAGTGATTGATGAACTACGAAAATACAACAATCAATCCAAAACCATATCCATCAATGACTTTTCATTTATAGACAAACTATGCTTTTCAAAACAAGAGTTTCAAGAACAAGTAGTATTATATCCCACATTATTAGACATAGAATTTCAGGATACAAAAGAAAAACACCAATTCATCTTTTTAAGCAAAATTATCCATAGAATTTGCCTAACAGAACAAAAGCTACATCTTTATTTTCCAAGTATCTCGACTCAAACCATTGACGACCTACTCAACCATTTTGGACAAAATTATGCCTTAATGCCCAAAACCCAAATGTGGCTATTGATAGAAAATTTCTGGCAAAAACTAACAGGAACTCAACGAAGCAGTCGGACACTCAAAACATGGTTTAAATGCCATCGCAACAATATTCTACGCTACTATTTCAAAAAAGCACCCTTACAAATTCCCGATAATTCTACAGGTGAATTAGAACGTTTATTAGATGAGTTTTTTGAAAGAATCGTACATCAATTTTAAAACTTCATAATCAGAAAACCTTAAAACTTAACAACAATGAAAAAAATAATTAAATCAAGATTTATATGGCTACTGATGGTATATTTGATGGTTTTATCATCTTGTGATGAATTAGAAATAGAACCCTCTTGTTCCGATCAAGGTACATTACAGGTTTGTAATAAATCATTACATACTGTTCAAAAAATAATAATAAATAATACAAATTATGGTACTATTGATCCTGACGAATGTAAGGATATAAAATTAGCAGTGGGAACGTACACATTAAGAATGGAAGGGGTATCTGGAGGAAATGGTTGTAACATAGTTTCTACATTTATAATAGCTGAATGTGACAATATAGGAAGAAGTTGTAGTCATTAATTAAAAACCTAATTTAATAAATTATAAAACAAATGCTATGTCAATAAATACAAAACAAATATTTCTTCAATTATTTATTCTAATTTTCTTCTACTCTTGTAGTGATAAATGCAAGGATAAAGCCTGTTTTAACGGAGGCGTTTGTGTAGATGAAAAATGTGAATGTCCACCAGATTACTATGGAACAGAGTGTCAATACAAAGTTAATAATGATCTTTGCGATGATGTCAATTGCCAAAATGGTGGGGTTTGTGATGATGGCACCTGTGATTGTCCAGAGGGGTATACAGGAACTTACTGTCAAAATGAAGTATATGATCCCTGTGATGGTGTGAATTGTCAAAATGGTGGAGTGTGCAATGATGGGACTTGCGATTGTCCCAATGGTTATACAGGGACTTATTGTCAAAATTATGATGAATGTTACAGTATTACTTGTTATAACAATGGTACATGTTACAATGGTATCTGTAATTGTCCAGAGGGTTATGCAGGAACTTATTGCCAAGATATACAAACACCAATAAGTGTAAAAATAGAAAGAATTGAGGTAGAAAGTTTTTCCTTAACTGATGAGTCAGGAAATCCTGCTGATGAATCATCTTTACCTGATCTATACTTTAGGGTTTTAAGAAATGATATAGAAATTGGAGTAAGTTGCTATATTGAAAATGCCAATCCCAATGACAACAATATTATTGGCATAGGTTGTCCTATTATGCCGATCATTATTGACTCGCCCAAAGCTAACAATACCGTAATCAAAATTCGTTCTTATGATTATGATTTTGGTTCGAGTGATGATGAATACTTAGGAGGATATTTCTTTGACTTTGATAATGATAACTTTCCTGAAACAAAAACAATTTATAATCCTGCAGCTTGGCATAATCTAAAAGTTATTTTACATCTAGACTGGGTATTTTGAGACAAAATTTGATTAGGAGAGAACAGTTCCTCTTTCATCGCATTAGGTCTCCCCGCTATCCGTTCTTATGAAGTAGCCAACGTTTTTCTAAGCCCACGCTTGTACATTCATACCACTACTATCGGGTCTAGTTGGTTAAGGAAACAACCCATAGTTCCAGCAATAACTGTGTTAATAATGAACGGCAATTTTACAACTTTCAAGTAAAATCTAAATGGAAGTTGTCAAATTTTTCCAAGAACCACAAAAAACGAAAATCAAAGGTAAAAACCCTTCCAAAATAGCCCCGATAGAAGTGGTATCCCCTTTGTAGAGCAAATTCACGAATTTGCTCTACAAAGGGGATAAGAACGGATAGCGGGACTTGCCAATACGACAAAGCACCAAGCCTTTCGCTCCTAAAAAATAAAATTCAGAGATGAAAAGAAAATCACTTTTTTGCCATTAATACATTACTTTAGATTTAATATTTTGATAGTTTTTTGTTGATAGTCAATTGTTTATGTCGGTTTGGTTAATATTGTACTTGAAATATTTTTTGAGAAAAGGGCATTTGAAAGAGTAAGAAAGTACGATTTGTTTACACGACTAAGCTAGTGACACTAGGCTAAATTTGTCATCATATAAAACGAATTTAAACAACTAACTAAACGAATTAACTTAAACAAACACCAACTTTTACGAATTAAACGGATAAAAACAAACATTACTGAATAAACAACTAAGGAGCTATTGATTATCTCCAAATTACTGGAAGAGAATTAGCAAAATTTACACACTAAATTATTTATGAATAAGATTAAATTGTTTATGAATAATAAGAAGAAATTTTGTTAATGAAACTTCTAGAGATGAAAAGAAAAGTATTTACCAATTTTTTACTCCTACTAGCTTGTGTGTTGTTGGGAACAACTCATCTTCTAGGACAATGTGGTCCAGGTGAAGATACGACTCCTCCCACCTTCGACCAAGCCCCTTTTGCCCTTGATATTATTGAAAGTTGTGCAGATGATGTGGTAATTGTGCCACCAACAGCAACCGATGAATGTGGTGTGATTGACCTTTCTGAAACCAGTAATTTCACGGTACCTGGTACATGTCCCAATCATTATGTGCAAAATATAACCTATCGAGCAGAAGATGCTGCAGGTAATTTTTCCTTGTATAATGTATCCATTACTGTATTTGATCCTGACGCACCTGTATTTGACCAAGTAGCTTGGGCATTAAATCAAACAGTCAGTTGTGAGAATAATTTGGTTACTGTACAAGAACCTACTGCAACAGATAACTGTGGGGTTTTTGATATAGAGATTTTCTCAGATAATACGGTTACTTCAGAAAAATGTGCTGGAAATTATGTGAGAACTACTATTTTTGAAGCAGAAGATACTTGTGGAAACGTATCTTTTTATGAAGCTATTAGTACTGTTAATGACAGTATCGCTCCTATGTTTAATGAAGCACCAGGAGCCTTAGATATTCAAGTAAGTTGTGCGGAAGAAATTGGTGTGATTACACCACCGACTGCTACAGATGGATGTTCTGATGCTTTTATTAAGTTGATAAGTGAAGAGACCATTGGTGATGGAACTTGCAGTGGTTCTCAACAAGTTTTGACTTATGAAGCGAAGGACGATTGTGGTAATGCTTCGACTTATACTGTTACCATCAGCATCATTGATGAAATTCCACCAACTTATACAACAGCCGTAGGCGCATTGGATGTGACCTTATCTTGTAGTAATATAGAAGGCATTGAAGCTGCTGTTAGTACAGCCCCAATTGTGACGGATAATTGTGGTGCTGCTTCTGCTCAAATTGTAGGCGATGAAACCGTTACAACGGCTGAATGTGGTGTGGGTTATGTCCGTACGATTACTTATCAAGCAACTGATGCTTGTAATAATACAAGTGAAATTTACACAGTAACGATCAATGTTGTGGACGATACAGCTCCTCAATGGACAACAGATTTAGGAGCATTGGATGCATCGTATGTTTGTGGAACAAGTATTGCAGAACCTCCCATTCCAACGGCTAGTGACAATTGTTCAGCAGTAACTGTTAGTTTAGTTGGAACCAATATCATTGAAGGAAATTGTGCTGGAAATTATCAAGAAGTTTATACTTATCAGGCAGTTGATGCTTGTGGCAATACTGCTGCTATTAATTATACAGTTACACTTTCATTTACAGATGATGTAGCTCCTAGTTTTGACTTAGAAGCAGGTGCATTGGATGTGACATTGGATTGTAGCGAAGTATCAGCTTTTGTTGTAACACCACCAACTGCTACCGATAATTGTAGTGCGGTAGAAGTTTTGTTGGTTAATGATGTAAGTGTAACTGATGAAAATTGTCCTGCTGCTTATACTCGAACGATGACTTATCAAGCAATGGATGCTTGCGGTAATATTTCAGGATCTATCTATGCGGTGGTATTGAGTGTAAGTGATAATATAGCTCCTGTTTTTTCTAATATTCCAGAATCTACCAATTTAAAGTGTGGTGAAGTGGCTGAAGTGATTCCTCCACAAGTAAGTGATAATTGTGATTCAGATGTTCAAGTTGTCTTTAATGAAGTAGCCAGTGGAGAAGGAGGAGAATGTGCAGGAAGCAATACCATTACACGTACTTGGACAGCGACAGATGATTGCGGAAATACCAATGTAGCTACCCAAGTCATTACAGTGTCTGATAATACACTCCCTATTATTATTGGAGTTCCAGAAAACCTTACTGTAAGTTGTGGAAATTTACCTACTCCACCGACTGTGCAAGCGACAGATGATTGTGATGGAGCAGTTGCTTTAGAATATAATGAGACCATTGTTGTGACCAATTCTTGCCCAGCAGTTGCCAATGTATTGCGTACTTGGATTGCAACGGATGCTTGTAATAACTCGGCATTGGCATCTCAGGAAATTGCTATTATTGATACGGTTCCACCTGTTTTTAATGAAGTACCTCAAAGTATGACTATTGCTTGTGGAGGCTTACCAGAACCGCCAGTAGTGACGGCAACCGATGCTTGTGAATATGGTGGAGAGGTAACGGTAAGTTATAATGAAGTGATTAATGAAGGTGATTGCCCTTATACTGTAACCCGTACTTGGACGGCAACCGATGCTTGTAACAATGCGAGTACCATCACACAAGTATTGACAGTTGGAGATGAAGAAGCTCCGCAACTAGTAGGAATCCCTGTAAGTGTAACGGTTGAATGTGGAGCGATTCCAGCAATAGGAACCCCAACAGCAACAGATAATTGTGCGGATAATGTAACGATTGATTTTAATGAAATAGTTGAAGGCGAAGGAAGTTGTCCTTATACCATTACACGTATTTGGACCGCTACCGACGCTTGTGGAAATACCGATACAGGTACACAAATTATAACTGTAGAAGATAATACGCCACCGACTATTAATGGTACACCTATTAATTCAACTGTTTCGTGTGAAAATATTCCACCTGTTGAAAACTTTACGGCTAGTGATAACTGTACTGATAATTTAGAAGTTCAACTAAATGAATTGACAGATGGTAGTGGTTGTAATTATTCTATTAGAAGAACTTGGACGGTTGCTGATGCTTGTGGAAATGAAGATGAGGTGACACAAATCATTACAGTAGTGGATGATGTACCACCTACCTTTACTTATATTCCAGCTAATATAACCATCAGTTGTGGAGTGGCTGTTCCTGAAGTAGAAAATCCAATTGTAGAAGATGATTGTGGAGGAGAAGTGACTCTTCAAATGACAGAATCAACAGTTGAAGGAAATTGTCCAGGAAGTTATACTTTGTTAAGAAATTGGACGGCAACGGATGCTTGTGGAAATCTTTCAACGGCTGTTCAAGCGATTACCATTAGTGATACAGAAGCTCCTACATTTGTACAAGCTCCTGGTGATTTAGATATTTCTGTTTGTGCGGATAATATAAATACTGCAACAGCTCCAACAGCGATTGATAATTGTTCAGCAGGTGAAGCTATTTCATTAAATTCTTCAGACCAAATTGTTAATACCAATGGGTGTGATGATCAATATGCCATTGTTCGTACTTGGACCGCAACCGATGCTTGTGGAAACAATGGAACCTATATTCAGACTATTCAAGTATTTAGTCCTATCAATGCTGTAATAATGGGTAATGAAGAAGATTGTTCTTTGACCATTACCAATTACTGTACAGGTTATATGGTTTCTTGGGAAGATAACTTTGGTCATACAGGAACCAATCCAGTCTATACTCCTGATGTTAATACAGAAGGTACGGTTACATTTACACTAACTAATATCCATGCACCAGAAGGATGTAATGCAGGTACTTTTATAAGTGATTTTAATTGTTCTGGTGGATGTCCTGTCTTATTAAATGCTTCCGCTTCTAATGCCAATGTTTGTGCAGGAGATGTTTTTAGTCTTAATGTACAAATTGCTAATGATGATGGAGGAACTTTGACATGGACAGATTCTAACGGTAATCCAGTAGATCCAACCAATGTTGTTTTAGAGAATACCACATGTTTTGCTCAATCTTTTTCTTTCTTTGTTGAATATATCCCCTCAACAGCAGGTTGTGAAACGATCTCTACGATTACCAATGTGACGGTTTATCCTCAAATTTCTGGCAATATTGAAACAGATGGTTGTACCGTTCACGTAACTGACATTTGTGAAGGCTTTATTGTCAATTGGACGGATAGTTTCAATAAACCAGGTGAAGGAACAACTTATGTTCCAGAACCAGGAGATCAAGGAACCGTCACTTTTACTATTTATAATCCTAATGCTGTAAATGCACCAGCTCACTGTCAATTCTTTGATATTAGTCAAGATTTTGATTGTGGTCCTTGTCCTACCTTTGGAACGGTAGAAACGATTCCAGCAGCTATTTGTTCAGGAGGTAGTTTTAGCTTAAATGCAGAAGTGATGAATGAAAATGGTGGGACTCTTTTCTGGTACGATAGTGAAGGAAATTTGGTTGCTGATCCAACTAATGTTATTGTAACAACCGATGCTTGTGATAATGAGATGGTAGGCTTTTATGCAGTCTTGATTCCAGATAATGGTAACTGTGATGAAGTGACCTCAACTCAAGCGTTTGTACAAGTATTTCCTAATATTACGGGAGGGATTATTACAGACGATTGTGTAGTGGCATTGAACAATTTAAATTTGTGTGAAAACTTTGATATTGCTTGGCAAGATAATTTAGGTAACACAGGGAATGGACCTATCTATACCGCCAATAGTGGAACAACTGGTAATGTCACTTTTACTGTAACCAATACAGATACAAATGTACCCGTTGATTGTAGTACTGCTAACTTTGATTCAGAGTTTACTTGTGGAGGCTGTCCTATTATTACTTTAGATAATGACAATCCAGCTAGTGTTTGTTATGGGCAACCATTCACATTAGATGCAACTATTAGTCAATTAGATGGTGGAACAACACAATGGTATAATGAAGCAGGTATTTTGTTGGATAATTTGACTTTAGAAGATTTAAATTATAATAATTGTGATGGAGCATTATTTAGCTACTATGCTGTTTATACTCCTAATAATCCAACTTGTCCACCAAGCCAAACAGAAGTAGCTTATTTACAAATTTATCCTGAAATTAATCCTAATGTGATTAATGATGGATGTCAAGTAATTCTAGAAAATATTTGTCCAGAATTCAATGTTTCTTGGACCGATTCTAATGGAGGAAGTGGAACTGGGATAATCTATAATTCAGCTACTGGTGCTAGTGGAAGTGTGACTTTCAACATTACCAATCCTAATTCTAATATTCCAGAGGCTTGTGCGACAGGTGCTATTACCAGTTCTTATAACTGTGTAAATACTTGTCCAGAGATTTATAATCCAACAGCAGAACCCCCTGTTTTATGTGAAGGTGAAACCTTCGCTTTAACGATGCTAGGGAATAATTTAGATAACGGAACCTTACAATGGCGGGATGAAAATGGTAATTTAATTGCCAATCCTAATGCCATTTTACAATCTTTAGACGCTTGTACACAAGGGCAGTTTGGATATTATGCAGAATATATACCAGCCAATGCTGATTGTCCAACAGTTACAACAGATTTAGTTTATGTAACGATCTATCCACAAATTAATGCGACTTTAACAGAAGGAGATTGTAATGTAACCATCAATCCTTCTTGTCCAGATTTTGAAGTTACTTGGCAAGATAATAATGGAAATATGGGTGCAGGAAATACTTATAGTGCAACGGCAGGTACGAATGGAGCAGTTATATTTACTGTTACCAATACAGTAACAGGTGTTCCTGCTGATTGTCAAAGTATGAATTTCTCAGCTAACTATGATTGTAATATCACTTGTCCTGCTTTGGTAAATGCAGTCTGTAATCCAGCCGTTATTTGTGCGAATGAGTCATTTAGTTTAAATGTACAAGTAAATGATGGAGATGGAGGAACTTTACAATGGTATGCAGAAGATGGGACACCGATTAATTCAACCAATGATATTATCCTAAATATTGATGCTTGTGTTGGTGGACAGTTTGGGTATTATGCAACTTATACACCCGCTAATGAATTATGTCCTGCATTTACAACACCAGTTACTTATGTCCAAGTCTATCCTGAAATTTTAGGAAATATTAGTACAACAGGATGTACAGTTACTTTAAATGATTATTGTACTAGCTTCCCTGTAACTTGGACAGATAGTTATGGAAATATGGGAGTAGGCAGTACTTATGATGCTAATTCCGGAACCAATGGTGTGGTTACTTTCACCGTTGCAAATCCAGCAACAGGTGAGCCTATTGCCTGCCAAAACAGTACTTTCACAGGTTCATTTAATTGTGAAGCATGTCCACAAGTATTCAATGCAACATGTAATCCTTCTGTAATTTGTGTTGGACAAACATTCAGTCTAACAGTTGGTATTAGTGATGAAGATGGAGGAACTTTACAATGGTATTCAGAAGATGGAACACCTGTAAATACAACAGAAGATATTTTATTGAACATAGATGCGTGTACAGGAGGGCAGTTTGGATATTATGCAGAATATACTCCTGCAGATACTGAATGCCCAACTGTTAGCACGTCTTTAGCTTATGTTCAAATTTACCCAAGCATTACGGCTATTCCAGTAGAAGAAGCTTGTGGAGTTACTTTAACGGAAGTATGTGATAACTTTAATATTACTTGGGTTGATAATACAGGTAATACAGGAATAGGAGCAACTTATACTGGTGATGCTGGTACAAGTGGTAGTGTAACTTATACTGTAAGCAATCCAATGGACGGTGTACCTATTGCTTGCCAGAGTAATACTTTCATTCAGAACTATAGCTGTCCTACTTGTCCAACCATTTCTAATGCAGCTTGTAATCCTGCTGTTATTTGTGCAGGACAATCATTTGGTTTAACAGTTTTAGTCGGTGATGAAGATGGAGGAACCATTCAATGGTACACAGAAGCAGGATTACCAGTTAATAGCATTGATGATATTTATTTAAATGTAGATGAATGTACAGGTGGACAGTTTGGATATTATGCAACCTATACACCAGCTAATAGTGACTGCCCAAGTGTTACAAGTGAAGTAGCCTATGTAACTATTTATCCTCGAATTACAGGTAATGTACAAACAGGAGCCAATTGTTCAATTGCGCTGGAAGATTATTGTGAAAACTTTAATGTGAGTTGGACCGATTCACAGGGTAATAGTGGTGTAGGATCAAATTATCAAGGACAAGCAGGTAATAGTGGTAATGTCGTATTTACAGTTACGAATACACAGGCTAATGTTCCTGTTGCTTGTCAAAGCGAAACTTTTATGGGCGCATACAATTGTCCTGCTTGCCCAGAAGTATCTAATGCTACTTGTAATCCAGCAGTTATTTGTGAAGGACAACCTTTCAGCCTAACAGTTGGAGTTAATAATGGAGATGGCGGTACTTTACAGTGGTATGATGAAAATGGTAATCCTGTTACCAACACAACTGATATTTATTTAAATATAGATAACTGTGAAGGTGGACAATTTGGATATTACGCAGAATATACACCAGCTAATGCAACTTGTCCAACAGTAGTGACAGAAACAGCTTTTGTTACCATTTACCCAGAAATTACTGCTAATGCAGTAACGGATGAAACAGCTTGTATGGTTACATTACAAGATTATTGTACTGATTTTGAAGTGATGTGGCAGGACAGTGAAGGTAATACAGGAACAGGAAGTACTTATAATGTTGAAGCAGGTTCAGAAGGAACGGTGACATTTACCGTTACAAATTCAGGAGTTCCGCTTTCTTGTAATAGTAATACATTTACAGCAAATTATGCTTGTGGTGGAGTGTGTCCTACTTTAGTAAATGCATCTTGTAATCCATCAGTAGTTTGTGAAGGAGAATCATTTAATTTGATCGTTGGAATTTTAGAACACGATGGGGGAACCTTACAATGGTATGATGAAAACAATATGCCAGTAGAACAAATTGAGAATATTTATTTGAATATAGACAATTGTGAAGGTGGACAATTTGGGTATTATGCAGAATATACGCCTGCCAATGCTAACTGTTCAACCTATACGACACCAATGGCTTATGTAAGTATTTATCCTTCAATCACAGCTGATGCTACAACAGTTGACGAAGGTTGTGGTGTTGTTTTAGAAAATGAATGCGAAAACTTTACTTTGACTTGGACTGATTCACAAGGAAATAGTGGTAATGGAGATACTTATACTGCTACTCCTGGTACAAGTGGTTCTGTTACTTTTACGTTGACAAATCCAACCGTAGGAGTACCTGATGAATGTAAAGAAGGAGTATTTATGGCAAACTATGGATGTGGCTCTTGCCCTCAAATATTTAATCCAGCTTGTGATCCACCTGTTATTTGTCAAGGGGAAGCATTTGGTCTTACTATTATGACCAGTAATTTAGATGGTGGTAATATTGAGTGGTATGATGAAAACAATAATTTAATCACAATAACAAGTAATATTGTTATTGATATGAATGCTTGTGAAGGTACTCAATTTGGATATTATGCCAGATATATTCCAAGTAACGGTAGTTGTGAAGCTGTTCAAACAGAAATGGCATATGTTCAGATTTATCCAAACATTACTGCTAATGTTGCTAATGAAAATTGTATTGTAAATGTAACAGACTATTGTCAAAACTTTAATGTTACTTGGACAGATGCACAAGGTAATACAGGAGCAGGAGCAACTTATACAGCCAATGAAGGAACCAATGGAAATGTTACTTTTTCCATAACAAATCCTAATGCTCCCATCAATTGTCAGGAAGAAGAATTTGTGGGAAGTTATAGCTGTGAGGCTTCTGTAAGTTGCCCAAGTTTAGGAACCCCAAGTATTAGTGAAGCATTTGTTTGTTCTGGAACACCATTTAGTTTAGCTATTGATATAACCAATGGTGATGGAGGTACATTACAATGGTATGATGAGAGTAATATTTTGGTAAATAATCCGAGTAATGTAGTTGTTAATACCAATGTTTGTTCTACAACTACAAAAACATATTATGCTATCTATACACCAGCGAATGGAGAATGTCAAAGTCTAACAAGTGGCAATGTAAGCATTCAAGTATATCCAGCGATTACAGGAACAACCATAGAGAATGAATGTACAGTAACGTTGGATGTCTGTGAAAACTATAGTGTTACTTGGACCGATGCACAAGGTAATATGGGAACAGGGGCAACTTACATAGCAGGAACAGGTACAAATGGAACTGTTAACTATATCGTTGTTAACCCAGATGCTCCTGAAGGATGTAATCAAAGTGGATTCTTTGGAACGTATAACTGTCCAGATAATCAGCCTTGTCCACAGATTTTTAATCCAGTTTGTGATCCTCCTGTAGTTTGTCAGGGAGAAAGTTTTAACTTGACAGTAGGTGTTGCTAATTTAGATGAAGGTACTTTACAATGGTATGATGAATCTGGTAATCCTATTAATACTATAACGGATATTGTATTAAATATAGATGCTTGTACAGGGCAACAATTTGGGTATTATGCCGAATTTACACCTTCAACATCTGATTGTCCTGTTGTTACAACAGAAGTAACTTATGTCCAAATATTCCCACAAATTACGGCTAATGTTATAGGACAAGATTGTAACTTTAGTTTAGTTGATTACTGTCCAAACTTTACTGTTTCTTGGACAGATTCTAATGGCGAAAGTGGAATGGGTGCTAACTATACAGCAGGAACAGGAACCGATGGAATTATTACTTATACTGTTACCAATACAGATGCACCAATCAACTGTAGTCAAGCAACATTTACAGGAAATTATAATTGTTTAGAACCTATTGAATGTCCTTCTTTGGGAATTCCAACTATAAGTGAAACCACTGTATGTTCTGGTAGTTCAGTTGCTTTAAATATAGACGTTGTTAATGGAGATGGAGGCACTATTACTTGGTTTGATTTAGATAATAATCCGATTAGTAATTCAAACAATGTAGTAGTAAATACAACAGCTTGTACCAATAATTTAGTAGGTTTCTATGCAGTTTATACCCCTAACAATGGAGATTGTAATAATATTACTTCTACAAGTGTTTCTGTACAGGTTTATCCTTCTATTTCAGCTACTGTTAGTGAAGGAAGCTGTAATATTACTTTAAATGACTATTGCGACAATTACACAATAAGTTGGAGTGATACCAATGGAAATACAGGAAATGGACCTACTTATACAGCGGGAACAGGTACAAATGGAACAGTTACCTATACTCTTACCAATCCAGCAGCTCCTACTTCTTGTAATCAAGCAACTTTTACTGGTAATTATAACTGTGAAGCAGCAATAGAATGTCCAGCTTTGGATAATCCAACGATCAGTACTACTGAAGCTTGTTCTGGTTCTTCTATTAGTTTAGATGTTACAGTATTAAATGGTGATGGTGGTGCTATACAGTGGTATGATTTAAATGGTAATTCAATTGCGAATCCAAGTAATGTAGTTGTAAATGCTACTGCTTGTATCAATACACAGATTGGATACTATGCAACTTATACTCCAGCTAATGGAGATTGTAATGCTATTAATTCACAAACAGTATATGTAACGGTCTATCCTGAAATTACAGCAAATGTTACAGATGGAGAATGTATTATTAATCTAACTGACTATTGTTCTAGCTATGATATTAGTTGGACGGATACACAAGGTAACAGTGGAGTAGGAGCAACCTATGTTGCCACTACAAATACAACAGGTATAGTTACTTTTATTGTTGCGAATTCAAATGCACCAACAACTTGTAATCAAGCAACTTTCACAGCTAATTATAACTGTGTAGAATTGATAGAGTGTCCAACAATGGGAACACCTACCATTTCAAATATTTATGCTTGTGGAGGTGATGTTGTAAGTATGAATATTGAAATAATAGATGGTGATGGAGGAACAATTACTTGGTATGATGCAGATGGAAATATAGTTGCTAATCCAAGTAGTATGACCTTAGAAAATAATACTTGTGAAACGATTACTTACCAGTTCTATGCAGAATATACACCAGCTACTACACAATGTCCTACTTTAACTAGTGGATGGGTTTCAGTTGAAGTATATCCAACGATAACACATGATATAGTTTCGGATAGTTGCACAGTAGAGTTAATTAATGTTTGTGAAAACTTCTGGATAAACTGGACTACTAGTACAGGTAAACCAGGAAATGGTCCGATTTTTATTGCTGATCCAGGAGAACAAGGAGAAATTATTTTTACTATTTACAATCCAAATGCAACAGCAACAGGAATTCCATTCTATTGCCAATTAACAACAATTAGTTATAACTATGATTGTGGAGAATGCCCAGGATTATATGGTGAAACAACTTCAGATAACTTAATTTGTTCTGGGGAAACAGTTAGTTTAAATGTAAATGTTAGTAATGGAGATGGAGGAACAATCACTTGGTATGATTCTAATGGAACAATCATTGATGATCCAAGTAATGTTATTTTGAATAACAACAACTGTTCAGATGAAACATACTATTTCTATGCAGAATATACACCAACTACTGAAAATTGTAATACGATAACTTCTGAGAATGTTTATGTGACAGTTAATCCAAACATTATTGCCAATATTGAAACAACAGATTGCACAGTCTCTTTGAGTGACTATTGTGAAAATTATACTGCTACTTGGGAAGCTAATGGAGAAACAGGAACTGGTAGTATGTTTACAGCCAATCCTGGAGCAACAGGAACCGTTACCTTTACTTTAACCAATGCAGGAGCACAGACTGATTGCCAAACAGCTACTTTTGAAATGAGCTATACTTGCGCCGAAGAAGTAGTTTGTCCAACTTTACATACGCCAAGTATTAGCGAACCAACCGTTTGTTCTGGAAGCACAGTAAGTTTAGATATTAGCATTAATAATGATGATGGAGGAAGCATTCAGTGGTTTGATTTAAATAATAATCCAATTGCTAATCCAAATAGTGTTGAAGTTACCAGCATCAACTGTGGCGGAACACAATACAGTTATTATGCAACTTATACTCCTGCGAATATAGATTGTCCATCTATTACATCAGGTATTGTAACAGTTACAGTTTATCCAGAAATTACAGCGACTTTAACAGTAAATGAATGTATAGTAGATTTAGATGATTTTTGTTCAAGTTATAGTGTAAGTTGGACAACTTCAAGTGGAGAAAGTGGAACAGGTGATAATTATACAGCGGATGCAGGTGAAAGTGGAAGTATTACATTTACAGTAACAAACTCGAATGCATCTATCAATTGCCAAAGCGAAACATTTACAGCCAATTATGCTTGTGCAGACGAAGTAGTTTGTCCATCAATTTTTGGAGCAGCTTGCGAGCCAAGTATAATTTGCTCAGGAGAAACCTTTGGCTTAGAAGTTAATATTTCTAATGAGGATGGAGGAACAATTCAATGGTATGATATTGCAGGAAATCTAATTACGAATCCAAATGCTGTACAACAAACAATGGCAGATTGTGGAGGTGGACAGTTTGGATACTATGCAACTTATACACCAGCAAATGGGGATTGCCCAATAGTAACCTCAACTCCTGCTTATGTGACGGTTTATCCAG